>JAUPLE010000266.1 GCA_030837085.1 Acidobacteriota bacterium
GGTGATATGGGGACAGGAGTTTTGTTGTCGGTCGTTTTGTAATTGTAAACCCTGGATTAATTGCATCCCGAGTGCGGATTCATCAAGGAAAAAAAGCCAGTTTTCTTCCTCTTGCCGGTTCATAAGCGTTGCTGCCTCTCCGGGGGAAGGGAGTAGGGATAGTTTCCACGAGGGTATGTAAAACCAATCCGTTATGTTTTCCTTTTTGGGGATTTGTACCTCTCCCCATATTTCCATGTCCTGCTTTTGATTGCCCGACCCGGCTTCCAGCCAGTACCTTTTCCGTTCGAAAGGGTAAGTGGGCAAAGGAATCCGTTTCCTTTGCCGGGATTCATCTTTATAAAAGGAAGGCCAGTCGATCTCCAGTCCGGCAGCCCACAATTTACCCAGCGTCCGAAGCAAAAACGCTTCACCAGGTACATTTTCACTCTCCTTTGGCATCGAAGCCAATACAAAGCGATCTTCCTTCTTTTTATCTTTTGCATAGTGGTGCTGCGCCGCGAAACCGCATAAACTGTTTCCAGGTCCTATTTCCAGGAAGAAATTGCAGGAAGTTTTCAACAATTCGCCGATGCCTTCGGAAAAACGGATGGAACTTTCCGTATGAGTAACCCAATAATCGGGTGCGGCGGCTTGTTCCGGTCTGATCCATGTACCGCTCACATTGGATATATACGGGCTCCTGGGCGGATGAAGAGCAACTTTTTTAAATACGTCGGTTAATTCCTCTCTCACTGTTTCCATCATGTGGGAATGGAACGCCTGGAAAGTTTTCAACCGGCGAAAAATTGTTTTTCGTTCTTTCAACAACATTTCCAGCGATTCGACCGCCTCCTCCTGGCCCGAAACAATGCAAAGATCGTGGGTATTGATCGCAGCAATGGAGACTCCTGGCTTGCCCACCAGCAGGATTTTAAGTTCTTTATCCGGGAGGGAAACGGCCAGCATGGCCCCTTTTTCAATGGAATGAATCAACCTGGCGCGGCTGGCCACCAGGAACAATGCATCCTCCAGGGAAAACACGCCGGCTAAACACGCCGCTGTATATTCGCCGATACTGTAACCAATCATGGCGTAAGGTTTTATACCCCAATCCATTAATAATCTGGCTAACGCATATTCCACTACAAATACGGAGGTTTGAGAATAGATGGTCTGGCTGAGGACTTTTTCCTCTTCACTAAAAAACGTTTCTTCACGGTTCAGCAATTTTTTCAGGTCGATCTCGCCGGTTTCGTTTGTGGTCTTTTCCTGTTTATCCACGAAAAGGATTTTTCGTAAATCTTTTTCCAGGAGGGGTTCCAGTATCTCACAGCAGGTATCCACCTCCCGGCGGAACACGGGGTACTGCCGGTATAATTGGTAAGCCATGTTAACGTAATGCTCGCCTACGCCGGGAAACATGAATACGATGGATTTATCACCGGGGGTCCGGGTATGCATTACAAGGCGTTTGGGGTTAAAGGTTTCCAGGGCATCAACAGCGTCCTTGCTGTCCCGGCAAACCAGGGCCAACCGGCAATCGAAGGCTTTTCTACCCACACTTAAGGTATAACCCACATCCGCTAACGATGCGCCGGGATGAACAGGATTCACGGGATGGTCAGGGTTTTCTTTAAGATAATCCGCCAGGTTATGAATGTTTTGCTGCAGGGCGGTTTCGGTTTTAGCGGACAAAAGAATTAAATAATAAAAAGTTTTTGCGGGGGTCAAGGGGGCAGTTTTTTGAATTTTATATTCTTCCAGCACGACATGGGCGTTGGTACCGCCGATACCCAGGGAACTGGACGCGGCCCTGCGAGGTGTTTGGGCGGCGGGCCAATCGCGTAACGTGCGGTTCACATAAAAAGGGGTACTAGGAAAATCAATGATGGGGTTGGGTTCGGTCACGTTGATGCTGGGGGGCATTTGTTTGAAGTATAAACACAGCACGGCTTTAATAAAACCAATAACGCCGGCGGCGGCGTCCAGGTGGCCGATATTGGCTTTCACGGAACCGACTGCGCAGTATTGTTTGTCAAGTTTTCCGCTGCCATTGTTTCTAAATGAATAATATTCGCGGTAGGCGCGGGCCAGTGCGGTCATTTCCACGGGGTCGCCCAGGAGGGTGCCGGTGCCGTGGGTCTCTACGTAACCGATGGTGCCGGGGTCGATGTCCGCTTCCCGCAGCGCGGCAAAAACTACATCGGCCTGCCCGGATTCGCTGGGGCTGGCGTAGCCGACTTTCAAGGAACCGTCGTTGTTGATGGCCGAGCCTTTGATGACGGCATAGATATGATCGTTATCTTGCAGGGCGTCTGCCAGCCGTTTCAGGACAACGATGCCCAGGCCGTTGCCGAAAACGGTTCCTTTGGCTTCGGCGTCGAAAGCGCGGCAGTGGCCGTCCGGGGATAGGTGCCCACCTTCGTTATAAAAATAGCCGGTTTTTTCCGGGACTTTAATGGCCACGCCCCCGGTCAGGGCCATATCGCATTCGTGGTTCACCAATCCTTGTTTGGCCAGGTGAATGGCCACCAACGATGTGGAACATGCGCTCTGGACCGTAACCGACGGGCCTTTTAAATTGAGTTTATATGAGACGCGGGTGGGTAAGAAATCTTTATCATTGCCGATCATGGTCTGGAACTCACCCAGGTGACGTATGACCCCGGGATTAAGTAAGACATTATTCATCAAATAGGTATTCCAGCCGGTCCCGGCGTAGACGCCGATGGAACCGGGGTAAGTCTCGCCGACATAGCCTGCATCTTCCAGGGCCATCCAGGCGTATTCCAGGAACATGCGCTGTTGGGGATCAATGATTTCGGCTTCCCTGGGAGTGAAAGCAAAGAAATCGGCGTCGAATAGATCGATATCTCCCAGCACGCCGCCGGCCGGGACGCGCCGGGCATTGCGCTGGATATAGGTATAGACCCGCGAACCTTCCAGTTCCTCATCGCTAAAAAAGGTAATGGATTCGACGCCGTTACAGATATTTTTCCAGAACTCATGGATATTGGCCGCCCCGGGAAGACGGAGCGCCATGCCGATAACGGCGACATCGTGCGAACCCCCGGCGGTCGCCTCTTGCTCACGAACCGCCCTGCGTTTATCCTGTTTATCCTGTATATCCTGTCCATTGCCTTCGAAATATTGCGCCTGGCGGTCGATGGTGGGATAATTGAACAGGTCCACGATGGTAATTTCACGGTGGAAGGTTTTTTCCAATTTGCTTTTCAGTTTTATCAGCAGCAGGGAATGTCCGCCCAGGTCGAAGAAATTGTCGTGGATCCCGATCTTTTCCTTGTCCAGCAACTCCCGCCAAATGGTTTCGATTTTTCGCTCGAAGTCGTTCCGGGGCGGCTTGTATTCGGTCCCGGTACCGGCGCTGCTTTTGACTTCGATCCTGGCCAGCGCTTTCCTGTCGATCTTGCCGTTGGGAGTATGGGGCAAAGTTTCCATTTTAACGAAATAGGCGGGAACCATGTAATCGGGAAGGGTTTTCAATAAGTATTGCCGGATTTCGGGGGTGGTGACTTCCCGGTCCGCTTCGAAAAAGGCATAGAGGCTTTTCTCGCCTTCTTTGTCTTCCCTGGCAATAACCGCCGCTTCTTTGACGGCCTCGAAACCGATAACATGGTTTTCGATTTCCCTCAGTTCGACGCGATTGCCGCGGATTTTGACCTGGTGATCGATGCGACCCAGGTATTCCACCTTCCCGTCCGGCATCCAGCAACCCAGGTCGCCGGTGCGGTACATGCGGACAGCGGGGTCCAGGGGATTGTTTATGAATTTCTCTTTGTTCATTTCGGGCCGGTTCCAGTAACCTTCGGCAACGCCCGCCCCGGATACGCAAATTTCACCCACGACGCCGACGGGTTGCAATTGGTTGTCCCGGCTTAAAATAAGCGCCTGAGTGTTGAGAGACGGCGTACCAATGGGTACTTTCCGGGTATTGGTATCGGCCGGGATGGTATAATGCAGCACATCGTCGGAACACTCGGTCTGACCGTAACAATCCACCAGTTGAGTGACCCGGTATCTTTCATAGAATTTGTTCACTAAAAAAGGTTTGGTCTCTTCGGAAGTGAGGGCGATTTTACGCAGCCCGTCCAGGTTGATAAGGGGTTTTCCTTCATCCAATAAAAATAGATATGTCTTTAATACGGGCGGGATGACTTCGATAACGGTAATGCCGTCGGCTGCCGCACGCTGGAATTGAAGGTAAGGGTCCCATTCGATTTCATCGGAATAAAGTACTAATTTCGCCCCGGTAAACAACGGCGAAAGGATTTGCCAGACAGAAGCAATCACATTGATACTGAAATTGTTACCCACGATATCATTTTCCGTGATGCCCAGCACCCCGATCTTGGTGTAGGTGTGATTCACGATACCCCAGTGATTTAATAACGCGCCTTTGGGTTTACCAGTAGAACCTGAGGTGTAAATGATGTAAGCTAAATTTGCGCCACCAGGGGGGCTTTTTTGTAAAAGCGCCCCCCTAGAGAACCCCCTAAAAAACTTTTCATTAACTAAAAGTTTCGCGCCGCTGTCTTCGATGATGAAATTGCTGCGCTCTTCCGGGTAAGTTATGTCCAGGGGAATACAGCCAGCCCCGGCTTTCAATATGGCCAGTACACCGACAATCATCTCGACGGAACGGGGAAGCATCAGCGCCACCCGCGAACCGACAATAACACCGGATTCCTGCAGCAATCCCGCCAGGTTATCGGATTCACGGTCGAATTCCCGGTAACTGAGATGCTGTGTTTTCATCACAACGGCAACCCGGCCCGGGACCCTTTCAGCCTGTTCCCGGATAATACCATGGATGGCCTTATCATCCATATAACAGATATCGGGATTGTTAAATGCCAACAGGATTTGCTCTTTCTCTTGTTGGGATATCATCCGGATATCGGCAGTCTTTTTATCAATCCCCGGCTCATGGGTTATAGCCGCCGCAATATTGTAAAAATGTCCGGCCATCCGCTGAATGGTTTCAAACTCGAACAACTCTTCGTTGTAATGGAAACAAACATCCAGCGTATCCTGCGTACCGGACGGCAATATTTGCAGCGTCAAATCGAAATTGGTCATCTCGAACTGGTCAAACGACCGGATGGCGAGATTATCGCCCGGCTCGATCCCCTCTAACGGGTAATTATCGATTACCACGATAGAATCGAATAGGTCATTTTCCTTGCCGATTGAGGCGAATTTCCTTATACGGGTAAGTGGAGTTTGTTCATGTCCGTGGGCGCTCAACTCATTCAAATGAATACCGACCCGGTGGAACAAATTTCCAATCGTATCTTCCCCGGGCGCTTCCAGCTTCAAACGCAAAGGCAGGGTATTGATAAATAAGCCGACGATATTCTCGATTCCTTTTACCGCCGGTGCCCGCCCGGAAACGGTAACGCCGAAAATAACATCAAGAGAGTTATTATACCTCTGGAGCAACAACCCCCAGGCGGTAAACATAAAGGCGGCCAGGGTGATATTATGGACTTGCAAACAATTGTCCACCCGCTCTTTAAAGTCCGGCAAGAGGGTTATTTTATGTGTTTTGACCCCGTTGATATCCGTCAGTTTCCCCCGGTCATAGGGTAATGACGTCCGGGTATCGAAACCCTCCAGGTAACTCTTCCAGAATTCATCCTGCTTATCTCCAGGTAATGAGCGATACCATTTAAAGAACTCTTTGTATTTTGTTTTGCGCAGGCGCCGGGGTTTTTGACCACGACATAAGGCCTCATAAGCCCCGACAAATTCTTTCATGATGATGCCATTGCTCCAGCCGTCATAGATGATATGATGGAAAGTAATGAGCATTTCGACTTCCCGGTCATCCAGGATACACAAGGTTAGCCTTATCGGTTCATTGGCCAGATCAATAGGCTGGTTTTTATCTTCCTCGCGTACTTTTTCCAGCAAAGCAGGCTGCCTGTCCTTGGGTTCACTGGAAAAGTCATGGACACGGAAAGGAATTTCTTTCTCTTTTAAAACGATTTGCACCGGTTCGTCCAGCTTTTCCCATTTTATCACCGAGCGCAGCATTTCATTGGAGTTGACGATGGCCTGCCATGCTTCTTTAAATAACCCGACATCCGGTTTCCCTGTCAGCCTTAATCGTATTTGTTCGAAATACTGTTTCGAACCGGGATCGGTTAAATAATGGAAGAGCATGCCTTCCTGCATGGCAGTCAAGCCCATCATATCTTCGACGTTTCGTTTTTCGATTTTGGAATGATTCATTGATATGACCGTTAATATTGATATTACCGTTAATAATTATTAATTAACAATTGACAATTAACAATTAAATTCCTTAAAAGGAATAATTATTAATTGCCAATTATTAATGGTTAATTGTTAATTGTTGAAAAATTGGACCAGCCGGTCGATTCCTTCGTTGTATTTATGGCAGGAATAGGATAGCCTGAGAGTCCAGGGAAGCCCGAAATCGGAACCGGGAACCGTGGCCACATGCTTTTGTTCCATAATTTTAATGGCCAGGTCCAGGCTGGAGACAATCCCTTTTCTCTTCATGAACTTCTCACAGTCCAGGGTAAAGTAGAAACTACCTTCCGCCTGCAGCGCCCGTACACCGTCGACTTTTTCAAACTGCTCCACGGTGTAGTCCCGTCTGGCTTTATAGAGTTTCCTTAAATATTCTACTTCATCCAGGTAATCCAGGGCCTTTACCGCGGCGAATTGGCAGATTGGGTCCGTCGTCAACAAGGTATGATCCTGGATCGTGGTTAAAGGAACCACTAATTCATCCGGTACAATACACCAACCGACACGCCGGCTGTACATCCGGTAGCCCTTGGAAAAGCTGTTGGTGGTAATGAACACGGATTTGGTATCGGTCAGTTCCATAACGGAAGGGCTCTGCTCCTCGAAACACATGTTATCATAAACTTCATCATTGATAATCGGCGCCTGGCCATTGACCACAGAATCCATATAATACAATTCATCCCAGTTTAAAATGTTTCCCAACGGGTTCCCGGGGCTGTTAATCACCACCAAACGTGTTTTAGGGGTAAAATTCTCTTTGAATGAATCCTTATCCAACCTCATCGTGTCCAGGTCGATCTTATAATACTTGATCTGCGCCCCGGCCAATAAAGCTGAAAAATGATACAATGAGTAATAGGGATGCGGGAGTAAAACCTCATCCCCTTTTTCCAGGAACAGGTAAAACAAATTCCTGAAAATAGTACTGGTGCCGACGCTAATAATAAAATTTTCCGGGGAGATATCCAGGTTATGTTTTTTCTTGTAATGCTGTGAAAGTTTCTCCTTTAACTCCGGCAACCCCGCCGGGAACACCAGTGCACTCTTTTTAAAATCCTGGATAGCATCCAATATAGCCTTGATTATATCAGGATGCACGGGTAGCTCGGACTTGCCCAGGGTCATGCGGATGGCTTCGTTACCGGCCTTTTCATACTCATTTGCCATTTTGTCCAATTCAAACATTAAAAACCTGTTGTCAAAATAATTGATTCCTTCTTTAATTCTCATAATTGGTCTCCTTTTATTGGAAATTTTAGCCGCGGACTTCCTTTCCATCCGGGGAAAATCCGCGGCCATTTTTATAAATTATTTATAAAACATTTCAAACCTGTCAAAAGCTTTTGCCTATTTCACGTCTGCCAATTCAACGCCAAAGTATTCGGCATATTTGGGTATCTCCAGGACATCCTGGAGAAAGATGTCGCAGACTTCACGACCAAAGATATCCATGTAAGTGGGCGCCATTTTAATCGCTTCTTCCTTTTGCGCTTCGGTCATGGTTTCCTGGGTCAGTTTATTCTCGGCCACATAGAGAACCACGTTTTTATATTCCTCCATCATGGCTTCCACCACTTCCCGGTTTAATACATTTGCAGTATCGCTATCTTTCACGCTGTGTTTCATTAAGTTCGGGTAACCCCGTCTTACTTCGGTGGCATAATGCCTTATATATGACACGCAACCGAACCAGCGAAGGCTAAAATAGGAGAAGAAGGGAGTAGCGGAGCAATTGGTAAATATAGACCGGAACGCTTTACTTTGAAGTCCCATTGATTCGATTTCCTTAAAATTTTCGCGATAATCGTATTCCATAAAAGAGAAGGGAGAAATAATCGTGGGATATGCTCCTTGAATAATCTCATCTTTGTCATAGTCATAAATACTACCTTTGTAATCTTCACCCAGGGCATCCATGACCAGGTCATGGACGCGGCCGAAAGGTTTTTTCCCTTTTTGAGCTTCATTTTTAACGTTTTCGGGTTGATAATAGGTGATCTCCCCTGTCTGGGAAAGGTCGCTTCCTTCCAGTATAAGGGGAATATCCATGCGCATGGCATAACGAATGGGAATCCAGAAATGGAAAAAACTACAAATATCACAGCCGAAAAATTCACCCAGGCCATATTCCGGTCCCTTTAAAAGCCCCTGCCTAATGCATTTCTTGTAGACTTCTTCATCAGGATATATTTTTACCAGTTCGACATTTAATTTCCTGGCAACATCTTCCATATTTTTCTTGGCCGTATCGTTGACCAGGGGATGAATCATCGAGACAGCCAGGGTTTTTAGACCATACTTTTCCCGGGCCATCTTCAATAAAAAGGTACTGTCCTTTCCCCCGCTGAACAATACAATGGCATCGTAGAGCCTCTTTTTCTTTTTCACCGATTCGAAAAGGTTCTCCATTTCTTGCACTAGATATTTCCTCATTTTAGGTTCATGCGGTTCAAATTTCTTATAATTGGTGCAAATCGAGCAATATCCATCCTCATCGATGGTAACATTCGGCACTCCTGTGTGCAAAACACAGTTGGTACACGTTTTGTTGTTTTGCTTCATTTTTTTATCTCCTTGTGTTTTTTAAATGCGCGTTATTACCTGTTAAGGCCTTTGGCTTCAATAGTTGCACGCTTTGTGTAAGAGTGTAAGACGCTGAACATCCACTCATCGATATTAAATAAAGAATGAAAAACAGTTGAAAATAAGAGAGGAACAACAAAAGCCAAATGGTGAGCTGCGAATATATAATTAATTAAATCCTTCTTTTTTAGGTCTATATCATCTTCGTGTTTAAAAACTATTTTTCCATTTTATACAATCACGATATTTTCCAGGGCCAATCCCAAACAGCTTTCGAAAAGTATGGATAAAATAACTGGGTGTGCAAAATCCCAGGTTTTTAGCCAATTGATTAACAGATAGCTCCTTGCTGTCTTTCATCATTAATAACAAGGCGGAACGATAGATTTTCATTTGCATGATATGCTCGCCCAGGGGGACTTTTTTATCCAATACAAACCGACGAGAAAGATATGATGGATTCACATCAAAAGCCCTGGCAATATTTTTAACGGTAAGTCCTGCCATCTCACTGACCTCCCGGGTCAATACAAACTCCACGACCCGATCGGAAAGAGTATTATCTTTCGCATGCTTCAGCATTTTGTAACGTGTTGCCGCGGCTTTATAATGCGTTACTGCACCACGCTTTTTTTTAATCCCCGCATGACTTCTAACTTGACTGATAACCATTGATTACGTGATCCTTTGAAATATTTGAATAAACCAATTTCATCGTTATGAACATGCTTCCGCCATTAACTAGCGATGACTTCTTAAATAAAAACAATAATACTTTTCGCTGTAAAATAATGAGTGCTGCTAAGTGTATAGATAACATACCTTTCCCTATTTGAAAATACTAAAAATGATTACCTCTCCGGTACAATATGTACATCCTCTGAAATCTTTATATAGATATGATATTGAGGATTCCATTTTTTCCCCCGCTATATAAATATTCCAGTATTGTTTATATTTAATTTCTTTTATTCCCGCTTATATAGTTGCAACAAATATTTTTAAGGGGATACTCGGCAAATGCTTGAAAAAGGACATTTTTAATGGATTGATAATTTCACTGGGCAATAGAAAAACGCTGCCGTTGTAGAATTCTTTGTTTAAGACTTAGCCGCGCATCATCTCGATTTCCCCGCGGATATGTGAGAGCGCAATTTCAGAAAAATGGTCAGAACTTTTGCACTAAAAAATAATGTTCTGAAGGCGATGCCGTTAACAACTCCGCGGCAATGGAACGCCGTGGTTCCGGTAGGGTATTCAAAACCTGGATCACACCTCGCTCATTGGATTCGAACCATGATTCGAACCGCGAAGTAGGATCATAAATAGGAGGAAATACCCAGCGCAGAAAGCGTCCCCCCCATCGGGGGATAGCTTCCATCAGCTTTGAAACGGTAAAGAGTTTATCGACGTGATCGATAGCCTCGGAAAGGGCCAGGAGTTCTTTAACAGCAGTCTCGTCATGAGGGTTAATGATTTCGCAGAGAAAGGCAGGGTGTGTTTCCGGTAATTCTCGAATAAGGGCCCGGGCAATTTTGATGGTTGCGTCCGTTTTTCTTCCACGACTGAGTCGCCGGATTATGTCTCCCAACATTACCGCCCCATAATACCCGGAAAATCCGCACACATGGGCAGAGATCACTCCGCCAGGTTTCAAAAGAGCTATCAATTCCCGGAATAACCGGTCGGTCCCTTCGCTGCAAGGTAGATATTTTAATCCTACAACCGTGATATAATCGAAAGTCCCTTTCTCCAGGGGTACGCCCTCTTTTCGCTGCATGACCTCTGCTTTGGGAAGCTCTTTTTTCAATAGTTCAAACAAATCATCCCTACCCCCGGCCTCCAATAATCGAAATCCGCCATCTATCGTTCCTACCGCACCTGTGTTCCCAGGAGGAATTACGGCAGTGGCCACAAAATCGCGCGAACAGGTCATCTCTTCAATCTGTTTTTTATTCATCATTCATCATTCATCATTTGATTTTCTATAAAAACGATGCCCAGGTTATCCATTACTTTTTTTAGTAGTTTTTCCACGGCATTATCTACGGCGGCCCTGGATGTGAAAGGTATGGCCTTGCGCACCACCGGCATTTGCGCTATCTGGCCCAGGGAATGCTCAGGCAAAATATGGCCCAGGAAAGTTAATTGCCACTGGGAAATTTCCAGGGGTCCCCAGGCATCCTGGATAACGGTGGGGGGGATGAGAAATGTTCCTTTTTTGTCAGGGTTGGGATAGATACGACTCCAGGCCAGGCAGGGGGTTAATTTGCCGTGGTGTTGCCGCCAGCGTCCGGCGCTTATATCGATATTCGGCGCTGAAAATCCAGGCCCAACAGCGAAGAAACTATGCTTGGAGTTTTTCCCATGAACCAATTCCGCGATTTCGTGTTTCTCCCGGGGGGAAAAGTTTTCGAGGGATTCCAGCAGCAGGGGGTCTTTGAAATAGTTATCCGGCTCGTAGATTAGTGGAAACAGCCAGCGGTAAAACCGTATGCCGGCGTCTTCGCACATTCGGTAGACGGCAGGCACATCAAAGGGGATATCATTGGCATGCAGCAGCAAGTCCACGACGCCAGCGTCGTTTCCTTCTTGCAGTTCCCTTCCCAGCGACCGCTGGGCCATGGGGTGCCCGGGCGCTGCAACGCGTATCAGGTGGGCCATACGAAGGGCAAAAGAGATTTTTTTCGCCATGGGATCGCTGGATTCAAAAACGGTTCGCAGCGCCTCCTGCATCATATAAACCCCGGTTCGGCCGTATTTCCCATACACCATAACGGAGACCGCCCCCTGGGGGTCCAAGACATCGCCAATGGCTTTTAACCCACGGGCGGGATCGGGCAGGTGATGAAGCACACCGCTGGAAACGACGAAATCAAAGGTCATGCCCAATTCAGGCAACCGTTCGACGGACAAATTGAAAAACCGGGTATTTTTGACGTTAAACCGTTGGGCCAATTGTCTTGCTTTGGCTAATGAGGCCTCGCTGAAATCCACGCCCACGATATCGGCGTTGGGATAAGCGAGCGCCATGGCCACCAGCGGCGCGCCTGTACCGCACCCGGCATCCAGGACCCTTAACCCGTCGGGCGTCCGTTTTCCTGCCCAAAGGATATCGCACATTAAGGACAGGTGGCTGGATACCAGGAGCTGGGGAGCCTGGCGCTGCGGGTCGATATCGGGGTACGGGTATTTTTCGTACTGTTCCCGTACGTTAGCGCTAATTTGCCGGGAAAAATCCACCACGTTCTCCCTCGTAATTATTTCTTTTTCGCTTTGCTCGTCTTTTTCGTCTTGTTTGTCTTTTTGGACTCTTTCTTCCCTGTTTTAACGGGGCTGGGCGCTACGGGTTCAGTGTCGATAACGACGGATTCCGGGGGCATATTGACCGGGGAAGTGGGTCTGTATATCCCGGGCTGCTCAGACGCGGTCAGCGCCTCCAATGCTTCAGGCGATGGCGTCGGCGGCGGTTCGGTGGGACCTGTGGGTTCCCCGGGAATAATCAGGGAACGTTTGAAAGTGACATTATTGTCCTCCAGCTTTACAAAAGCAAACTCCACCAGGTGGTGGCGGATGGCTTCGAAAGACCAATCAGGATGGTATACGGCCCCGCCGCCGTACGGGATGCCGAACCCACGATTGAAACTGCCCAGGTAATCTACCATGGTGGCCAGATCATGCCAATCGCTTTCCTCGTTGTGGACATCGATAACCGCGGGAACTATTTGAAACGTCTCAAAGAGTCCTTCTACGGGTCGTTTGCCCTCTTTCCAACCCTTGAGCCCCAACTGCACGGCGCCGGCAGAGATACCCATCAAGACAGCGCCTTTATAATACCGGTCCACGATGCGCTGCTGGAATTTTTCCTTGATAATATTCCAACCTTTTTCAATGCTGCCCCCGGCCAATAAGATGAAGTCGGCCTCTTCCAGGAACTTGAGATCTTTTGGGTTGGTTTTTTTGGAAGGTATTAACCGGCAATCTTCGGAGGGAATCCCCACCTGGCTCACGGCAGCCAGGAATATATCGTAAAACTCGGGTTTATCGCCGTTGGATGCGCCGATGTAAGCGGCTTTGAAAGGCCCCTCCGGCTTGTCTTGTTCCATTAATTTGCGAATCCGCTCCATTAATGGCGTCTCTTTCCCGCGCCAGAATAATAACTGGCTGTCGGCCAGAAGAAATATCGGTTTTATATTTGGTTGAGCCATGTTTCTATTCTCCTTATCATTAATAATTATCAATTAACAATTGACAATTAACAATTATCTCCTTTATTTAATCATTCATTCGCCCAGGAATTCTTCGGCCAACTGCCGCATGGTCATCACGCGGACGCTGACGGGGAATCCCCTGTGATGGGCGCAAACTGCCATTTTATATTCATCATGAATATTATATTGCCGAAAAAATATATCCTCCAGTAACCGGCCCTCTGCTTTTATCCTGATATCATCGGGGCTGAAAAATTTGATGGAAAAGGAATTCAAAGGCAGAGGGCCGGTTACTGGAGGATATATTTTTTCGGCAATATAATATTCATGATGAATATAAAATGGCAGTTTGCGCCCATCA
>JAUPLE010000267.1 GCA_030837085.1 Acidobacteriota bacterium
AAGTATATTAGTGTAGAAACGGTCAATGATGAACCCGTGTTGGATAGTCCTTATAAGCAGGTGCTGCATAATTTCGGATTCAGTAAGGATTATAAATCCATGACCTTGATGAAAAAATATTAACGCTATTGGCAAACTGCTTATGTTTTGAATTTTGAATCTTCTTAACCTGATGTCAGGACGGCTGTCTTTTCTCTTACATAGACTTCTTTACCGCTGAATACAATAGCCAACTTTTTGATCTTTTCGATGCCCCTATCGATCAACTCAGTCTCATATTTTTTTTCTTCGATTTGTTGAAGGGCTGCCTCCACGGCTTCGGGCACCGTCTCATTATCCTCCGGCGCTATTGCTTTGAATTCGATCACATACCCGGTTTGCCCTTTAATAGTTCCCCCGGCCCGGGGATCGCGGGGGATAATCATGATATCGTACCTGCCGTAGCCGGATTCACGATTGGATTTTATTTCATGGGTATTGGAAATCCAGACCAGGAGACCGGTTACCAGTGCATGGTAAACCTTTTCCGGTTCTCCGCTGAAATCATGATAACTAAAAACTGCCAGTACCACTTTACGCAGCATTTTTTCAAACAGTATGACATCCCCTTCGATTAGTGCTTTCAACATGATTTCCAATTTTTCGCTGCCTATTTTGGTTGAAAAATACCGGTCGATAATTTGTACGTAAGTTATACGAACTTCCATATTGGGAATTAAAAGTGTATAGTACATTTTACCGGTGATTTCATCGCGCTTTAGGGGCGTTTGCTTCAAGTATCCACCCATTAGAAGGAAACTCCAGAGCAAATCCTCCCGGGTATCGATGTATTTTAAAAGGATGTTCTGTTCGATGGCTTTTTCTATTGGCTCGCCGCGGATGAGTTGTTCCAATTCTTTCTTTAGTTCTTTACCGCTGTTGGACAGCAAAGACTCAACCACCTGGTTGTCGGAGGTGTTGATCCAATAAGGTTTACAATCCTTTGCTTTGCTGCCCAGGAAGTTGATGATAGACCAGGGATTATAAATAACCTGCTCCCCGAACCGGTAACCATTGTACCAACGTTGAACTTCGCTGTATCTGTCTAGAAGCTGGAAGTCGGCCAGCAGCGCTTCGACTTCTTTTTCAGTAAACCCGAATTTGTCATCGAACTCTTCTTCCAACAGGGTAAAGACGCCGAGGTTGTTAAGGCCCGAAAAGATCGATTCTTTGGCAATGCGCAAAATACCGGTCAAAACACCTTTTTCCAGGTACTGGTCGGTATCTTTTAGTCCGCCGCAAAGGAAATTCCGGATAAAATTGATAATCTCTTCATAATAGCCATAGGAAAAACCGGCATGAACCGGGGCGTCGTACTCATCGATCAAGATAACGGCGCGCTGCCCGTAATACCTGTTTAAAAAAATAAGCAGTTTTTCCAGGCTGTTTTCATAGTCGCCTTTGCTCCCTTCAAGGTTGATAATCTTCTTAAAATAAGTTTTCTCTTGTGCTTTCAGGGTCTGTCCATCAAGAAGATAATCGTGTTTTAAGTATTCATCCTGGATTAGCTGCTTTATCTTATCCCAGCAAGATTCCCAATGGAGTTCTTTAATACTCCTGAAGGATAAAAAAATAACCGGGTATTTCCCCATTTTATCCAGGTACTGTTGGCCGGCGCCCTGGATGGCCAGTGAACTGAATAGATTCTTATAGGTATTGCCCGGACCGGGTTGTTTATTTTCCCGGGATGGAGGGGAAGTAGGGCTGATTTCCGGACAGCAGTCGTAAAAATATTTTAACATGGAAACATTAAGGGTTTTCCCGAATCTCCGGGGGCGTGGGATAAGTAAGATACTGTCGCTTTTATCGATGACTTCTTTGATAAAAAGGCTCTTATCGACGTAATAGTAGTTATTTTCGATAACTTGTTTAAAATCGGATTTCCCGATAGGTAATTGTTTCTTATCCATGTTTGTTCACCTTTTAAAGTATATCACAGCGGGTGATGATTTGCAATTGTAAAACATTCCCCTTGCAAGGAAGCCGGGGATGTGATAGTATTAACTCTAGCTTTACATGTATCAAAAATAATCACGTGAGAAAACAGATGCATATTGCTGATGGAATTTTACCTGTGGAAGTCAGTATCGCCGCCGACGCAGTGGCCATTGGCCTGGTCTATATCGGGGGCCGGAAACTGGAAACCGAAGAAATCCCGCGCATGGGTATTTTCGCCGCGGCCCTGTTTATCGTTTCTTTGATCCATTTCCCTATTGGAGCGGCCTCTATTCACCTGGGCTTGTACGGCCTGGCCGGGCTCCTATTCGGTATGCGGGCTTTCCCCATTATCTTTGTTGATCTACTTTTCCAGTCCCTGATTTTCCAGCACGGCGGATTGCTGTCCATCGGCATTAATACTCTCACCATGGGAAGCGGCGCGCTGACCGCATGGGCAATTTGGAAATTGCCCGCTCTTAATAAACAAGTAAAAAGCTTCTTTTGCGGATTGCTGGGGGTGTTGATACCGGCGGTCCTTGTGGCTATTATCTTTGTCCTCTCCCATTACGGCAAAGGAATGGGCTTTATTATTTCCATTTATATTCCCGCCGCCATAATTGAAGGATTGATAACCGTGGTTATTTACAACTATTTTAACAAAGTAAAACCCGAAATTATCCACGGTGTGGAGGGTGGCGCGAAAATAGGGGATTCCATATGAAGAAAGATAAAACTTCTGCCACCAAGGCACCAAGGCGCCAAGAATTTTTTTATAATAAACCCCTTGGTGTACCTTTGTGCCTTCGTGCCTTTGTGGCTATTTTCATGGTAATGATTTTTCTCAGCGGGAGTTTTTTATTGTATGGACACGGCATCCAATTAACCATCGTGAAAAAATATCCCTGCATTATTGTCAATGCAAAATACCACGGCAGCCAGGGCCTTGCCCATGCCGATGTGATTGTTCGTTTTGAGAAGGAAAAAAAGGAATTCCAGGTGGGAAAGACGGATAAAAATGGGATTTTCTGTTTTTATCCCGATCAAACCGGTAA
>JAUPLE010000268.1 GCA_030837085.1 Acidobacteriota bacterium
AGCCAATATAACGTTCCCTAGCTCCACAATTCTTCGCTGCAGAACTCCAACCTATCAGGGCGACCCACTCCCCTTCTAATTGAGCTATGTAACGAAGGGATTTACGCCAGTACCTCCAAGCCATTTTTATCCAAGGTAATGGTGTTGCTGCATGAAAGCATTCCATCGGCTTAACTCTTCATGCCGTACGGGTCTTACCATTAAACGGTCAAGTACATTTTCATGGTTCATCAACAAAAGTATATCAGAAAAGTGAGAAAAAAGTCATAGGGGGCACCAAAATTATCAAGCATTCAAATAGAAAAAAAAGGTCTTTACTCAGCTTGACAGGTCCACCATCTTATAATATGATAGATTCATGGAAACATTTGTCTTCATATTTTTCTTAATTATTGTTATTGGTTTTCTCTGTAGTTGGATACATGACGCTTTCAAGTCCATTTGCGCGGCACGTTGGCCAACAGTTTTTGGGACTATGAATTCCTACAAAATTAAAGAAATAAGGGACTCAGACGAGGACTCAGACGAGGTGATATTTTTACTTAATGTGGACTACTCATACGAGGCGCCTTGCCAGAAATATCATGGTAACCGTATTTCTTTCTTCAATTATGGGAGTCCCAAATCACCTAAAACTTACCGGCTGCACCAGAAGCTCTCAAGGGCGCGAATAGTGAAAGTCAGGTATAATCCGAAGAATCCATCGGAATCTTGTTTATCCTATGGACTCACTCAATGGGCCATCGAAACGCTTATGTTCTTTTTGATGTGGCTTCTCTTAGTATCCGCATTTGCCACCCTCTGGATGCTTTTTGATAAGCCGGAATTAATTAATCGGATAGAGGTTCTTAAAGAGAACCGTCAACAACAAGCCGAGGTCGCCGAAAAGACCCGATGACGGTGCGTAGAATAGTAAGCGTATATGAGCCTGAGCAGGATATAAGGACATAGAAGGATGAAAACATGCGTATATGGTTCAAGTTATTGATCTTAGTCGCCACCATTTTTTTAATTGGTGGTTTTGTTATTGTCGGTAGGGGAATAAATTCTATTTTCACAGCCAATAAGGCGGCAGATTGGCCAACAGTGAAAGGGACTATGAATGCCTGTGAAATTGAAAAAATAAGAGACTCTGCCGGTACGATATATCAGCTTCATTTGGACTATTCATATGAGGTGTCTGGCGAAAATTATCATGGCAACCGACTTGCTTTCGGTTATTCCGAGAGCAGAAGATATGATGAACATCTCCTGCTATACAATAAACTTTCAATGGCAAAAATTATTTTAGTCCGGTACAATCCGGTGAATCCGTCTGAATCCGTTTTAACCTATGGCGTTAGTCAGTATACTGTCAACCGGATGGTGAAATTTTTTGTGTTTTTCTTTATTATTGTATGTATCCTTTGCGGGTTACTTATTTTTAAGACGGACATGACAGAGATTGATCGGATAGAAATTCTTGAGGAGAAATGCTAAATCTCCTCTCCTCACTTCGCTATTTTCCTCTTTCATCATTCATCATTCTATATAAAGACCTGCCCACGGAACCCACGGAATACACGGAATACACGGAATGATATAAAACTAGCCGCTAAGAACGCGAAGACTCGCGAAGAAAAAACAGTCCTTGAATTATTTTCGTCCACAGATTTCACGGATTAACACAGATTATTATTTTCCGTAGGGGCGCGCCACCGTGTGCGCCCTTACCGCTTTACAAAGGATTCCAGCGCATAAAAAGGAACCGTTTGCACCTTTTCAAATAATGAAAAATTAAATCCGGATACCTTAACCGCAAGATCACACTTCTTTGTTTCCATAAATGTTTTCAAGCTCTTCATGCTGCCGGTGCTGCTGCTTTTAACTTCTATCGGGACGATCTTCCCGGCCGTGGTAGTCACATAATCCACTTCCGCATTACTGGATTTGGCCTCCCTGTGCCAGTAAAACAAATCCGCTTTTTCCCTGTAATTTTGATAAGCGATCAGTTCAAGACCGGTGAAAAGCGCGGCAATAGCGCCGTTATTTATTTGAGAAAAATCCGCATTAAGCAAAAGCGGGCGATAATCCAATTGCAGTAATTGCTGGGATAATCCGGCATCGAAAAACAGGACTTTAAACTTTTTTATATCGCTCTCCGCTTTCAATGGAATACCGTTTGCGCTGCTGTGATAAACTTTATAGGCAATACCGGCCATTTCAAGCATATCCAGCGCGTCACCCAGTTCCCTGCTTTTTATATCTTCAGAAACATTTGTATATTTGAACTTATTCCCCAATTGCATTGGTATGGATTCGAATACTTTATGGAGATATTTGATCTGGTGTTTTCGCGCATACTTTTCGAAATCGCTCCGGTAGGTTTCAAGTAAATCGGTTTGAATATCTTTGCAGCGATCAAATTGTCCGAATTCCAAAAAATCAGCGACCACTTCGGGCATACCCCCCAGCAAAACGTAATTTCTAACTTCTTCGTTCAGCAGCTTATGAATAGGTTCAGGGACCGGGTTAAATTCGTTTTCCGACAGCATGGTTCTTAAGTTATTCTTCCCGGACACGGTCAGGTACTCTGAGAATGACAGGGGATAAACATAAACAAAATTGATCCTGCCAACGGGGACATTGATGTTTCGCAGTTGGAATTCCAGGAGCGAGCTGGCGGATATCACATGCAACTGCGGTAAATCTTCATAGAAGTATCTTAAGGCCAGGATTGCTTTTGGGCATTCCTGGATTTCATCTAAAAATAAAAGAGTTAATCCGGGAGAGATTTTTAAACCCAAATAATTGGAAAGGTTTTTGATGATTTTAGCGGTATCGATATTACCGTCGAAGAAGACGCGGGCCTCGGAATTTTTTTCAAAGTTAATTTCGACAAAATTATCGAATGATTTGCCCAATTCCCGGGCTAGCCATGATTTACCGACCTGCCTGGCCCCTTTGAGAATAAGGGGTTTCCTTTTGGGATCATTTTTCCATTTATCCAGGAACACCGATAAGTCTCTTTGTAATTGAATCATAGAAGCATTATATATAAATAATGGACAAAATACAAGGATGTTTTGAAAATTTTTGGACAAAATACAAGGATGTTTTTACCATTTCATGGACAAAATACAAGGGATTTTCCTGGATGACTCATTTTTTCATCATTCAGCGTTCATCGTTCCTCATTCTATATAAAGACCTGCCCACGGAATACTCAGAATGGGAGAAAATTTTGTCTGTCCCCTTCCGCACCTTTTATAATTCATTGAATATTTTTTCGATCTTAATTTTCAAAGCCGGGATGCTTTGCGTTATTGACTCCCAGACAATATCATAATCGATGCCGAAATATTCATGAACTAATATATTACGAATTCCCTTTAAAACAGCCCATTCGACTTCAGGAAACCGCTCCTGGGTCTCCTGGGTAATCCCCTTAGATGCTTCCCCTACAATTTCCAGTAATTTTACTAACGCTAGACGCAATTTATAATCTTCGTTATATTTCTCGTAACTAATGCCTATAGAGAAATTCTCAATATTCTTGATTGCATCAAGGATGTGATACAACCTGTCTTTGTCCGTCAATGTATTTTTCATATATCAAGACCTTCTCTGAATCGATAGTCGGTTTTATCCGTTCGGAAATCCCCCGGGCCGAAACTAAATCCACTGACTTTTGGAGCAGCGCCTCAAGCTGAAGTTTGATCTCAATAAAACGAAACAAATCAACATGCTTCTCCAATTCTACCAGGAAATCGACATCGCTGTTAATACTGTAATCACCCCGGACATATGAGCCGAAAATATATGCTTTTGTAACCGGTTGATTCCTGAAGAATTTGTTGAGCATATCGATATCGAATGGTATTTTGTTTTTAATTTCCATAAATTTTCATCCTCTAAGTTTATAGCATAGGCAGTAAATATTGTCAACCACCGCCTCCGGCCATAAATCGAATTTCGGATTTTCTTTTCATCATTCATCATTCTATATAAAGACCTGCCCACGGAATACTCAGAATGGGAGAAAATTTTGCCTGTCCCCTTCCGCACTATCTGTATCTTCTGATTCTAATCTTTTTCGGCTCAATAATGACCAGGTTTTTTATCAAATCTTCTTCTGGAAGCTCCCGGAGAGCCATATGAATTTGAATATTTAAATCGGTGGTAGAACTTTCATTGGGAAAATTTGCGACTACAATTCCACAATGAGTTCCCAGGGGGAACCTCAATGTATTTCCAATTCCTCGATCTGCGGTTAAAATTATTGCCTCTTCTTTTTGTGCATATTCAAAAATTTCTTCATCGGTTTTTCCTCTTAAGCCACAATCTCTTACATCAAGAGCGATAAAACCCATCTCTCTTAACAATCCGGCAGTTGAACGAGGCATATCTTCATCAACTAAAAATTTAAGCACTGGTGACCCTCTCGGTATACCATGAAAAATATCTCACGCAACTACTCTAATCTCTTCATCGGCAATATATAAAGATGCATATTCAAGAGCGGAAAGTATATCTTTTTGCGTAATATCGTATTCCTTCCGAACTTCTTCATAGGTCATACCTCCAGCCAATTTACCGAGAATCAAATCGACCGGAACTCGCGTTCCTTTTATTACTGGCTTTCCACCCCTTATTTTCGCGTCGATACATATATTATTTTCAAAAATCATAAAAACCTCCGCAAAGTTTCAATTAAAACTTCCCTCAAATAATAATATTAAACCACTGAAAAGTCAACCATATTGCTTTGAATACACGGATTTGCCACTCCCCAACCGGCCCTTAAAGTAAATCCATCAATTCCCGGAGGGCCCTGGTTTGCACTTTGTACTCGTCCCGCTTCCCTTTCACTATTTCCCAGTATTCGTTATATACCGGCTTGCGCAGGAAAAACTCCACCCCCTTTAGAAAAAAACAACCTATAATAAATGAGCACTTCTCCACGATGTCACGCAAATAGCGGGGGGAAAGATCCAATTGAAAAGATGAATTGAAGATAGCCCGGAGCCGCGTGGG
>JAUPLE010000029.1 GCA_030837085.1 Acidobacteriota bacterium
CGATCTGATCCCGTGGAAAAGAAAGACTATTACCCGATGTCCTCAGCCCAAAAACGAATGTATATTCTCCAGGTAATCAATCCTGGGAGTATTAGCTATAATATGCCGCTATTTACGGTGCTGGAAGGGCCACTTGAAAAAGAAAGATTGGAGAATGCTTTCAGGGAGTTGATCCACCGGCATGAAAGCCTGAGAACCTCGTTCCATTTGGTGGAAAATAAACCCGTGCAAAGAGTATGGGCTAACGTGAATTTTGAGGTCGAATACTGTGAAGGAAGTGGAGTAACGGAAATCATAAAGGATTTCGTAAAGCCTTTTGATATGTCACAAGCCCCGTTTTTACGAGTAGAATTAATAAACACAGGGGAGGAAAGCCATATATTGCTGGTGGATATGCACCACGCCATATCGGATGGCAAGTCGCTGCGCATATTTCTTGCGGAACTCCTGTCCTTGTACCAGGGGAAAAAGCTGCCGGAATTGCGACTGCAATATAGAGATTTTTCCGAATGGTTGGAAAAATCGGCTTTTTCAAGCGAATTGAGGAAACATGAGGCATATTGGTTAAGTCGTTTTGCAGGCGACCTCCCGGTGCTGAAACTGCCTACGGATTATCCCCTTCCTGAAGTAAAAAGTTTTGCAGGCGCTTTGGTTACTTTCGAGATTCATCGGGACACTGCAAAAAAACTTAGGATGCTGGCGCAAAAAGAAGAAGCTACTATGTTTATGGTTGTTCTGGCAATATTTAATATCCTTCTTTTTAAACTGAGCCGCCAGGAGGATATTATCGTGGGCACATTGACGGCCGGCCGAAGTCACCCAGACCTGGAATATATTATCGGGATGTTTGTAAATACGTTGGTACTGAGAAACCAACCCGGAGACGATAAAAATTTTATAGAATTCCTGGAGGAAGTGAAAAAAAGAACTTTGGAAGCATTCGATCACCAGGATTATCCGTTTGACGACCTGGTGGAGAAATTGGGAGTAAAAAGAGATGCAGGCAAGAATCCCTTGTTTGATGTGCTGTTCTTATTTGATTCTTCAAATGCGACTAATGAATACAAAATAGAAGTACCCGGATTAAAAATAAGCCCCTATGAAGAGGGAAATTTCCAGGTCAAGTTCGATTTACTTTTTACCGGCAAGGACAACGGGGAAGACAGCAATCTATTTTTTACTGTAAAATATAGCGCGGAACTCTTTAAAAAAGAGACGATCGAACGATTTATATCCTATTTTAACGAGATCATTTCAGCAATAGAGAAAAATGAATTCACAGCTTTGATAGATATCGGGATTGCTCACGGTCTGGCAGCGGTAGCATCCGATTTGAAAATCAGGGAGGAAAGCGGATTCGATTTTTAAATTGGACCCGTGAAAGGGGAATCTAAGTAGAGAACAAGAGGTAGAATAATGAGTTTTACTGCATATGAAACGTTGTCTGCCCAAAAGCGGTTATATATTATTAATCACTTACTGGGGGACAGTATATTATATAATGAGAACCGGGTATGGACTGTCAAAGGGAACCTGGACCCAGCCCGATTAAAAAAGGCAATCGAACAAATCTGCCATCGGCATGAGACTTTGAGAACTTGTTTTGTAATGAAGGATGGCGAGGTCCTGCAAAAAGTGTTTGATCATATTGATGTGGATTTCAAATATCTGCGGAGAGAAACGACCGATCCTCCGGAAGGAAATTTTGATGCGCTCATCGTTAACTTTTTAGAACCATATAACCTTGCCAATGCGCCTTTATGGAAGATCGCTTTGGTGCAGTGGGATCAGAACAGGCAATCGATATTAATGGACTTCCACCATATCCTTGCTGACGGTATCTCGATGGATTTGATTATGGAAGAATTGGGAACTCTTTACCTGATACGGGAGTTGCCGGAACCGGAAGTTCAATATGTAGATTTTGTCATCTGGCAAAACGATTTTTTCAATGGAGAAGGAATTCGTGCGCAGGAGACATACTGGTTAAAATTGTTTGAGGGAGATATACCGGTACTGGAGTTGCCAACGAATTTCGCCAGGCCGCAGGAGGTCGATATTGCCGGGACCAGCATTGATTTTGAATTAAATGATGGTCTTACCACGGGAGTAAATAAACTGGCAGCCAGGTATAATACGACATTATACGTGGTATTGTTGTCTATATTTAATATCTTATTATCAAAGTACACAAACCAGGAAGATATCATCGTGGGTACCCCGGTTTCCGGGAGACCCCACCTGGAATTCGAGAAAGTTATGGGCATGTTTGTCAATACCCTAGCCATGAGAAACCAACCGGAGGGTGGGAGAACATTTATCGAGTTTTTATGCGAAGTATCTAAGAATGCTTTTGCCGCGTTTGAAAACCAGGATTACCAATTCGAAATGCTGGTGGAAAAAGTAGCTGCCCATAGGCAATTAAACCGCAATCCATTATTCGATGTTATGTTTGCCTTGCAGAATTTCTCACGAGATATTGATCTTTCCGTTGATGGTGCAGAAGAACTGCGGATCATACCATATCATTATAAGCGGAGGGCTGCAAAATTCGATTTGACTATCCAGGCCTTTGAAGTGGGGCGACATATTTCGTTCATGTTGGATTACCGGACCAGTTTGTTTCGACCGGAGACCATCGAACGATTGACAAAACATTTTCTTAATATTTTTCGTGAAGTGACGGTGAATCCTCACATATTACTTTCCGATATCCAGGTCATTTCTGAGTCGGAGAAAGAACAGTTGTAGTATGAGTTTAACGATAAAACCGTGGGATTCCCGGTGGATAAAACAATTTCTCAATTGTTCGAGGAACAGGTGGGGCGAATGCCGGATCATGTTGCGGTTTTTGGCCACGGACTTGCACGGACAACTTTGTCCTACAATGAATTGAATGAACAATCCGGTCGCCTGGCCGGGTTATTAATCGAAAAGGGCGTCCTGGCGGATAGTATTATAGATATAATGGTCGATCGTTCTATTAATACCATAATTGGTATTATGGGTATATTGAAAGCCGGCGGCGCGTATTTGCCAATTGATCCGGTTTACCCCCAGGAAAGAATCGACTATATGTTGAAAGACAGCGGAGCTAAATTGTTGGCTGTCGCCAACGATCAAGAAGGTGAGAAAGTAAGAAGGTGGGAAGGTGAGAATGTGCTTTTAGAAGAACTCTCAATATCACTAAAAATCTCTTCTTACCCTCTTACTTTCTTACCCTCTTACCTTCTAAATCATTCAAATCTCGCATATATCATCTACACCTCCGGCTCGACAGGAAAACCCAAGGGCGTGATGGTGGAACATCGCAATGTGGTTCGGCTGGTAAAGAATACGAATTATGTGGAATTCAGGGAAAATGATCGACTTTTGCAAACCGGTGCATTGGAATTCGACGCCTCTACTTTTGAAATCTGGGGTTCGTTATTAAATGGCATGACCTTGTATCTTGTTCCTAAAGAAGATGTATTAATGCCGGAGCAATTGAAGGGGCATATAAGGAGATATGATATTTGTACCATTTGGCTTACATCGTCGTTGTTCAACCAGTTGGTGCAAATCGATGTTGAGCTATTTGTCGGATTGAGGAATTTATTGGTGGGAGGGGACGTCTTATCGCCGGTGTATATCGGGATGGTAATGGAACGATATCCTGGTTTGAATATTATAAACGGATATGGTCCGACGGAAAACACCACGTTTTCCACGACTTACCGGGTAAGTAGGCCATATGAGTCTCGCATACCTATTGGGAGGCCTATAGCGAATTCAACGGCATTTGTAGTCGATAAGACCGGTCGCCTTTCTCCGGTGGGGATTGCTGGTGAGCTGTGGGTAGGAGGCGCGGTGGTTGGCCAACGGCGACATCGAGTTCCTGGGGCGTATTGATCCGCAGGTGAAGATCAGGGGATACCGGATCGAATTAGGAGAAATCGAAACGCATTTAGCGAAACATGAACTGGTAAACAAAGTAGTGGTCATCGATCGGCAGGGAGAAGACGGCGTTAATTACTTTTTCGCCTATATCGTCGCCAGGGAGCCTTTCGATCTTTCGACGCTCAGGAATTATCTTTCGCAGAGCTTGCCGGAATATATGATTCCCGCATTTTTTACGTCAGTGGACCAAATTCCCTGGACCATAAGCGGTAAAGTGGATCGAAAAGCGCTGCCTGCGCAAGAGATAACGGCAAGCAAAAACTATGTCGCACCGAGAAACAAAATTGAAGAGAAATTAGTGGAAATATGGGCGGAAGTATTGAATCTGAACAAGGAAGTGATTGGCATAGACAGTGATTTTTTCCAGTTGGGCGGGCATTCGTTAAAAGCTGCCATATTGATCGCTAACATACATAAAAAGCTTGATCGCAATTTGTCATTAATCCAGGTTCTTATTACGCCTACCATTAGAGGTATCGCTTCGCTAATAGAAGTGATGGATTGGGTCAATACCGGGAATACCAATAATTCGTCCATAAATACTGATGTGCATCAAGAAAACGAGGAAATAATTTTATGAATAAAGGTTGCACCGCATTCGCGCTGATTAATATTCATCGATTGGTGTTAAATATGGCCAGGGGAATGCTTGCGCCGCAAATATGAGGAAGTAATCCATGACACAGAGAGACAAAAAAGCTGAACCGGGGCGTGATCAACATGAACTGACCGGCCTGGAAATCGCAATCATCGGTATGAGCGGGAGATTCCCGGGAGCAAATGACCTCCATGAATTCTGGGAAAATCTAAAAAATGGCGTTCATTCCATCCGATTTTTTACAGAAGAGGAATTGTTACAAAAAAGCGGCATCGATCCTGAAATGATTAAAAAGCCCAATTATGTAAGAGC
>JAUPLE010000269.1 GCA_030837085.1 Acidobacteriota bacterium
AGGCAGGTAAGGATCAAAAAAGCACAGCCCGCTCCCACGGATGGAACCTCGACGCCGCCGACGCAGACAACGCAGCCGTCCGCGGCAAATGGTAAATAACGCCGGAACGCAAATCAAAAACCGGTAAGTAGTTGCTGGTTTTTATAGGGCCCCCTTCTTATGGACTCACGGAAGGGGGCCTTTCTTTTTCAGCCACTTTTTTCTTCATCCTTTTTTTGCGCAAGTGTTGGCTGACATAACCGATGTAACGTTCTTCACCGCGCCGGAACACAAACCGGCCATATGCATAAACCACATCCACCACTTTCTTTAAATTCGTATAAGCCAGGTCGCGGGTTTTTTTAGCTTTATTATACCCGTTTCGAAGGGTGGTAACCCGGGCCAACGTTTCCGTCAATTCCCCGGACATCTGGGCTGCCTTATCCAGCAGGGCCATATCAAAGTGAATCGTGTGAAGTAATTCCGGGTTTTCTTTACCCAGCACGGATAAGTCGTTTAAATCCTGGATCATGCCCGTATGTTTTTTACCTTTTCCCAGGGCCCTGGCCGCGGATAGGAGGACGGGGTCATTGCGGTAGGCAAAACGAAAGGCCCGTAAAATCCGGCGTCGTAGATCATAAGCAAGAGGGGCGTCGTTGGCCCATTTCAATTCGACTGCGTCGTTATGTTTCCGGGCCTGCCAATTAGCTTCGGCCCTGGTTAAAGCCTCGGAAAGGTCCGGGATGGATTCAACCAGCGCCCAATCCAGGCCCGCGGCGATCAGGGCGTCTTTATCAGGCAGCGCCCAGTGATAAAGAATTTCCGCTTCATAGATATAGCCATCCACCGGGATGTGGTGAGGGATTTCGATTTGATCGTCTTTCATGGTTAAAGACATTTTTGTTTTCGCTTCTTTTGTTTCATCGCTGGTCATGGACATTCTCCTCAAAGAAATTTCCCATTTTTTGAGTCCGGGAGAGGATTATAACGCGGCCGGGGAGAGATGTCAACAGGAAAACCCGGATTTTTTCATTATTTAGAATGATTTCCACGCTGAAAAATTAAATTTCCACGAATGAAATTTGCATCTCCACGAAAAAAATCATAATTTCCATGGATAATAAATATATTTCCACTTTAAAAATTATAATTTCCATGAATGAAATGATTGTGTCCACGATTAAAATATCAAATTCCACGAAAAAAATTACTTTCTCCACGCTTGAAAAATGAATATCCACGAATAAATTATAAATGTCCACAATTGAAAAAGCTATGTCCACGAATGAAATTGAAGTTTCCACGATTAAAAAATCTATTTCCATGTGAAAGGATGCCTTTTAGAGAGAGAAAAATATGGTTATTTAAGGCAAGAAAGGCCCACGTAACCGGCGAATGTGCAGAAGACACGGAAATTAGCCGCGAAGAACGTCAAGGGACGCCAAGAAAAGAAAATTTAAAAGGTTAGAAGGTAAGAAAAAGCAAGGAAGATGGGTCAAGCATGAGCATGGGGGCGGCAGCGTGCCCAGTGAAAGGATTTTCCTAGGGGCGAACCCGTGTGTTCGCCCTAAAACGAATATTATTAAACGATATCGGGCAGACACGCGCATCAGTGGCCTGCCCCTGCAAAAAAATTTTACTCCTGCCCCTTTTTTCTCTATTGAAATACTTTAAGAACTATTCTATAATTGACCTATGATTAAAAACTATATCCCGTTTATTGTCCCCACGGCTGGAGAATATGATGAGCCCTTCATATAGTCCATTGAGATACCCCGGGGGGAAAACCGTCCTTGCTGATTTCATGATTGATGTAATTTTGTGTAACAATCTAGAAGGATGCTCTTATATCGAACCCTTTGCAGGGGGAGCAGGGGCAGCGCTTACTTTGTTATTCGAGGGTATGGTAAAAGAGCTTTATTTAAATGACGCCGATATATCTATTTTTGCTTTCTGGAATTCTGTCCTGGGAGAGACAGAAATGTTTTTAAAAATGCTCCATGAAACGCCGATTTCCATTGATGAGTGGCAAAAGCAAAAAAAAATATTGTTGAACGAACGTAAGGACCTATTAAAGTTAGGATTTGCTTCTTTTTTTCTTAACCGCTGTAACAGGTCCGGTATTATTTATTCTGCCGGCCCAATCGGCGGATATAAGCAAAACGATAGCTGGACTATAGATGTCCGCTTTAATAGATTCTCATTAAAAAAAAGAATTGAAAAAATTGCCCAGTATAAAGACAAGATAACTATTTCCAACCAGGATGCCATCCACTTTTTGAATAAAACTTCCCCTGGAGTATTAAAAACAGCTTTTATTTATCTTGACCCCCCCTATTTTGTGAAGGGGAAAAAACTGTACCTGAATTATTATCGAGAGGATGATCACAGCAAATTGTCCGATTATATTGGGGGATGGCGTAATATGAATTGGTTAATGACTTATGATGACGTGGAATTTATTCGTATTCTTTATAACGGGTATCGATTGTTTTCTTACCGTATCAATTATAGCCTGCAGAAAAAAAGGGAAGGCGACGAGTTGTTGATCATACCTCCCCATATTTATTTGCCTGCCGTCATAAAAGTGAATGGAAAGCTCATCCCTCTCTTTCAACAAGGTGCAAAAAAAGGAGAAAATTATGGATAAAATTATTATGATGTCAGTTTCCGAACTGTTTTTTGACATCCGTAATCCCAGGATGGTGGAATTTAATGAATTAACTCCCCAGACCACAGAAAAGCGGATTATAGAGATTCTTTGGGAGGCTATGGATGTACGGGAGCTGGTATTGTCCATCGCTGCCAGCGGGTATTTTAAAAATGAGCCGTTAATCGTTTCCACGGAAACAGGCCGAAATATTGTCATTGAAGGTAATAGAAGGTTGGCGGCGATAAAGGTTATTTTAAATCCTGAATTAATTCGCGCCGAAATCCCCGAGGTAACACAATCGATAAAAGAAAGTATCCGGGAAGTGCCCACAATGATAGAAAAAAGAGAAGATGCGTGGCGATACCTCGGTTTTAAACATGTCAACGGCCCCGCCAAATGGGGAAGCTATGCAAAAGCGAGATATATTGCCCAGGTTCATGCCGATTTTAGAATTCCATTGGAACAAATTGCCAACCAGATTGGCGATACTCATAAAACCGTTCAGCGACTTTATCGCGGGCTTATGGTTGTGGTGCAGGCGGAAAAGGAAAAAATTTTTTCGCGGGATGACGCCAAAAGAAGCTATTTCGCATTTTCTCACTTATATACCGGTTTACAGTACAAAGGCATCGGTCAATATCTAAATCTCAAAGATGAAAATGAAGACACAAAGGAATTTGTTCCGAAAAGCAAGCTCGATGAATTGGGGGAATTGTTCAAGTGGCTCTACGGCAGTGAAAAAGCAAATATAGAGCCTGTCGTTCAATCCCAGAACCCGCATCTACGGCAATTGGATGCCATCGTACAAAGTAGAGAAGCGCTTGCCGCATTAAGGGACGGTGAGTCCATAGATAATGCTCTTGAACTGACCAGGCCTGCCTCCAATATCTTTGAAGACGAGTTGCTTAAAGCCAAAAGAAGTTTAGTTAAAGCAAAAGGGTTGGTGACTGAGGGGTATGACGGTTCTGAAAGCCTGCTTAAAATAGTAGAAAGTATTGGGAATATTGCTTATGATTTACATGAAGAAATGGAAAGAAAAAAAAGCCCCAGGATTAAACGAATTTCACAGGGAAAAGGTTAATCATGTATAAAATACCTGACGTACCGTCTTCTAAGGCAGATATTCATGAAATTGCCGATTTTACCGAAATCGAGTGTATAAAAAAAAAGACTGTATCTGCCCGGGAAGTTTTTTCCAGTATAGATAAATACGATGACCATTATTACGCTGGCGGGGTCCCCGAAGACGAAGCGTTGGAACCCAGGTTAGCAGATGCCATAAATGAAATCGACCGGCGGTGCTTATTTTGCGGAGGCAGATATCCGTTCACTGTTGGCTCAGTCGGTCATGTAGTTAAGCTTAATCCGGCAGTTGATGAAGCCGTCCGCGAAGTATATGCGTTTTTACTATTTGCTACCCGCCTCGACATGAAAAACCACCGGGAGCAAAACGGCATCGATGGCGCTTTGCTCTTCGAGGAACTGTCGGAATATATCGGGAAACATTATTTTGGGGAACGAACGGAATCCTTTTTATTCGGGACTGCTTCCCGGGAAAACAATTTCCAAAATAAAATAATATCCTTAACAAAGCTTATGGGGGAAGGGCGATCGTTCGAAAGTCGCATCGATACTTCTCCAAATAGTAATAAAGATGACGGACTGGATGTGGTGGTATGGAAACCTTTTTCCGATTTCTATCCCGGGAAACTAATCGGTTTCGGCCAATGCAAAACCGGTACGCATTGGAAAGATAATTTAACTTTTTTACGTCCCGATTCGTTTTGCAAGAAATGGTTTAAGGACCAGCCCCCTGCAGATCCGGTGAGATTGTTTTTCATCAGTGAAAGTATATTGAGAAACCAATGGTATGACCTTTCAGCGGAAGGAGGTATTCTCTTTGACCGCTGCCGTATAATGGATTATTTACCGGTAAACGAAATAAGAAAAGATGCCCCTCCATTTTTATCTCAAATAAAAGCATGGAATAAGACCGTTGTAGAAATCGAACTAAAAAGTTCACCTTAAAATGAACATTATTAAACGATATGGGGAAGACTTAAAGAGGAAAGACCGCGAATAGAAAAGCAAAACAGGAAATTGTTAATAAAAAGTTGACAGGATGAACAATTTCATATATATTATCTGGTGAACTAATTAATATGGCGGTTTAAAAATGAAGTGTCAGGGCACCAGGTTCTTTTTTCGCGGTCCTTAGCGTCCTTCGCGGCTAATTATCGATTTAAAGGGAAAAAAGGCCCGCGAAACACACGAAACACACAGAAAAAAGGGAAGGTGAGAAGTTGAGAGGGTAAGAAGGTGAGAAAAACAAAGTTGAAAAAATCCTTTGATTGTGATATATAATGATATGTACACTTTATCGTACAAATACGAGGAATCTAATGGATACCATTTCATATAGCAACGTGCGGGAAAACCTGGCCAGGACAATGAAAAAGGTTTGCGTCGATCATACCCCGGTTATTATCACCCGGCGGCAAGAAGAGCCGGTAGTCCTGCTTTCTTTAGACGATTATCAGTCTTTGGAAGAGACGGCTTATCTGCTGCGCAGCCCCAAAAATGCCGCTCGTCTGGTTCAAGCTGTAGAAGAAATCGAAGCTGGAAAGGCCCAGGAAAGATAAGCAACCATTTGATGGAATAGGAAAACCGGAACCCTTGAAATTTAACCTGGCTGGGTATTGGTCGCGTCGAATCGATGAAGAGCATCGCCTGGTTTATAAAATTCAAGGAGATACGATTTCTATTGCCCAATGTCGTTACCACTATTAGTGTCTGGCCATTACCTACTAATACCAGGTCAGTGAAAATCTGCGTAATCTATGGATACTAGACGAATGTTTTTTGATAATTCCTGGATATCCACCGCTGTAGGGGCATACCGCCTGTACATGTGTCTGCCCATTACATTCTCCTTTCCCGTAGTAAAAAAACTTATGGGCCACCGCTGCAGGGGGAGGGAGAAGAGTTTTGTTTTCACAGCAGCCGCGTTTCTTCTTGACAAAATATATC
>JAUPLE010000270.1 GCA_030837085.1 Acidobacteriota bacterium
AAAGTACCTTATTGGGCATGATTGCCCGCAACACCAGCGCCGCCGTCAATATCATTGCCCTCGTTGGCGAAAGAGGCCGCGAGTTGAAAGATTTCATCATCAACAGCCTGGGCGAAGAAGGCTTAAAACGTTCCGTGGTGGTAGCAGCCACCTCTGATCAACCGCCCCTTTTAAAAATACTTTCCGCTTTTACCGCCACCGCCGCCGCCGAATACTTTTGCGACCGCGGGTTGGATGTCATGTTAATGATGGATTCCATTACCCGCTTGGCCATGGCCCAGCGCGAAATAGGTCTTTCCGCCGGCGAACCACCCTCCACCAAAGGCTATACCCCTTCCGTTTTCACCATGATGCCCAAACTCCTCGAACGGGCCGGCAACTTTAACAAAAAAGGAAGCATTACCGGCATATATACCATCCTGGTGGAAGGCGATGACATTACCGAGCCCATTTCAGACCATGCCCGCTCCATCCTGGACGGCCACATCGTATTGTCCCGCGACCTGGCCAACAGGAACCACTACCCCTCGGTTGATGTACTCGGCAGCCTCTCCCGGTTAATGAAGGATGTCGTGGACAAAGAACATGATACGGCAGCCGGACAACTAAGAGAACTCCTGGCCGTATACCGCGACGCCGAGGATATGATCAATATCGGCGCCTATGCCAAAGGCTCCAATAAAAAAATCGATGACGCCATTGCCCGCATCGATAATATCAACACTTTTTTGAGACAGGCAGTAAACGAAAGAGTTACCTTCGGGGACACCCTGAAACAACTAAAAACAGTGGTGCAATAATAAAATGAAACGATTTGTCTTTAAACTGGAAACCGTTTTAAAATACAGGGAAACCCTCGAAAAATTGGCGAAAAACGCCTACAGCGAAGCCCAGCACTTACTAAATATTGAAAAAGACAAACTGCGGACCCTGGAAACCAAAAGAGATAATCTAAAAGCCGCTTACAATATAAAAACCGGGGAAGCCGCGCTCCCCGAGGTATTATCCTTTCTTTCCACTTACAGCACGCAGCTACTTTATTTGATCCGGCACCAGAAAAAAGTTACCCAGGAAAAAGAGCTGGCAGCCCAGGAAAAATTCAATGACTGGAACCGGAAACGAAAAGATGTCAAAATCATCAAACGGTTAGAAGAAAAAAAGTGGCAGGAGTATTTAAAGCAAGTGGATAAAGAAGAACAAAAATTCCAGGATGAAATATTTATCGCCAAAACAGTTAGGGAGATGGTACGATGAATAAGTACGATTTAAACCAATTAAACAATATAGACGAATTAGACGGATATGACGACGTGAACAGGCTAAACAAAGTAGATAAACTCTCCAGGCCCGGCAGCGCCGGCAAGAAAATGATAATGGTATTATTGCTGGTCCTCGCAATAGCAACGCCTGTAGTGTATTATCTATTCAGTGATACCAACGTGAAAGCCGAAGCGGAAAAAGAAGATAAAACCCTCGTTGACAGTATGCTGAATGAACTACAGAAAGAGCAGGCGCTAATGGAACACGAGAGACAAAAACTCCTGGAACAACAGCGCAATTTGAAAAATTTCGAATCCGAACTGGACAAACGGTACAGTGAATATCTCCAAAGAGAGCAGCAATTAGCCGCGAAAGAGGCCGATTTCAACAATAAAGTCGGCATGCGCATGGTAGACCGTCAGACCATTGAAACATATGAAAGCATCGATCCCGAACAAGCAGCGGTTTTATTAAAAAATATGTATGAGAAAGACCCCGAGTTAGCAACGTTGATTATGAAAAGGATTCCTGGGAAAAAAGCGGGAAGAATTCTTGAGGCCATGATACCCATCGACAGGGAAGTATCAACAAAAATAGCCCAGGATGCATTGAATTATTATCGAATAAAATAAAACCAAGGGGACCCTTTTATAAAAGGGTCCCCTTGACCCCCCTAAAATTTTTATTTATGAAAAAAATTCTTACTGGCAGGAAAAATTTTCTTACCTCCCTTTAATAACCAACAGCCCCTACTCCCCCCAAAAGCCCTCTATAACTGACACAAAAACAACATTTACCCTGGCATAATAATTGCTGTTCTTTTCCCTGTGAAAAAACAAAATATTACTTAGAGGATACGTATGAATGTGAGTTTGGCAGTACCTACGCTTGATAACTTCAAAGAGGTCATGAATACCGCCTACGTCTCCGCAGTCCCTGCCTCCATTGCCAATATCGGTGAGAGCATCAACAACATCAACAACATCAATAACACCAGTAACTCCGATATCCAAAAAACACACACATTCATAAAAGAATTACAAGATAGAACCAATCAAATCGAAAAGGAAAATAACCGGTCCGATAAAGGACCGGAACCAAAATCCGTTGATACTACAAATAACCGACTAAAACAGGATATCGCTACTGGAAATAGTGAATCAAAACAAGCATCGGAAACAAAAATAGACAATCGCGTCCAGGAGAAACTCAACCGCGAACAATTAAGAGAACAAGGGGTTGAAGAAAAGATAAACAGGCAAACCATCAGTGAAAAAAGCCATATGGCTGCCAATAATCAAAATAATATCAAAGAAATAATCCAAAAGCACCACTTACAGTCATTCGAAATCGCTAAGGCCAAAGAAAATACAAAAGAGAATTTCAGCGAAACCCAGAAAATAAATTCCACCCAAAATGCTGAAAAAGTAATACTGAAAAGCCTGGAAGATGGTCAGGCAAGTGCAAAGAACATAAAAGTCATCGTTGATCCGGTGAAGAACTCCGAAACACAAACCAACAAAACCAATGGCGAAAAAAGCAGCGAAGCCGCGAATACTGAAAAGAAAGACAACACCGCCTCTTTAAAAACCGATACAAATACAGATAAAAAAACCAATAATACAGATACCAACGTACCCAATCTCCTCAATCTCAATGCCAGGGAAACCCAGTCGCTTACGCTGACCCAGGCCAAATTACAGGAATTACTCCCCAAAACTAATATACAAGAGCAATACGAAGCATTCAAAAATCAAGTCGTCAATTCCGTCGAAAACAGTATCAAGTTCATGATCGCGGATGGGGAAAATAAAGTCAGCATCAAATTATATCCCCCCGAATTAGGAAAAATCCAGGTGGAACTGGTCATTAAAGACAACCAGGTAAATGCCCGCATCAACACTGAAAACATCGCCGTAAAAGAAGTCATCCTTACCAACCTGGACCAATTAAAATCAAATATCGAAAGCGCCGGTATCCTGGTCAATCAATTCCAGGTGGAAGTCGGGGGTTTTAGAAATCCTTTCGACCGGCAAGCCTCCAATGGAAAATCCAGTGGTCGCCGTATAGAAAACAATGAAATCAATGGCACCCAGGAATTATCCGATAATGATTGGCTGGCCGATAAAATCATTTCACAAAGAGCCTATTCCGCTTTCCTTGGCCGCAGCATCAATTACCTGGTTTAAACGAGCATTTTAATAAGATAAATAATAAAAAGTTTTACGGGGTCCGTTACCGGCGGGCGGTTTTTCAAAAGAGCCCCTGGTATGGTTTCGAAGAACGTCTATCAAACGCATCGTTTTTCTTCAATTGAGTGTTCCAATACATATTCGCAATACCCGTAAGGGCCAAAAGCCTGAATAAAACCAACGCCCATCCCGGCAGGCGCTCCCATTTCACCAGTTCCCGGACAATCGTTTCATCAAATGCGCCCGTTTTCCCAAAATGAAACCCCAACCTGTAGAAGGAACCAAAAAGCTTTTGTGTCATACGCGGAGGTTGAACCTGGATTCCTTCAACGCCGCCTTTAATTACAGTGCCCAGGTACTTACAGCCCAGTCGCCCGGTCAGCTTTTCCAGGTACTTTTCAACCGCCCGGGAATGCACCGCTTCCGGGAAACCCGACTGCACAACGAAACCCATATCCGGGTTGTTTTCCCTACCGCATAACGGTTCCAGTTGCTCGATGAAGAATTTGACAATGCCCGGTATGCAGTCCGTATAAAGAGGAAACGCCAATATGATTTTATCCGATTCTTCAAACAACTCCATAAACTCTTCCATCTTATCCGTATGGACCAGGTAGGCCACATTCACTTTGAGATTGTTTTCCGCCGTATTCACTTCGGCGGCGGCGGCGTCAAAGCCCTTACAAAAATGATCCATCAAGATTTTAGTATTGCTACCTTTTCCTCGCGGTGAGCCGTTAAATATGGTTAATTTCATTGATAACCTCCTCGATCGGTGTTTGGTCAAAAGCAACCAATCGCAGCGTCGATCTCAAGTTCAGGGAGAGCCGTTCGAAAATTCTCCTGGTAATGGCAATATCCTCATCGTCGGCGCGGTTATCCGTGGGTTTGTCCAGGATCAATCCCACCGAAGGATATTTATCATAGCGTTTGCGGTGGTGGCATTCCTTTTCAACAATTTCGATATAAGGATGGACCAGGGGGATCATTTTATCCATGGTTTTTTTCAGGATGGCGCTGGTAAAGCCCATGATAATGGGAGAAGCGAATACCAACAAGTCGCAGTTGATTGCTTCCCGGCGGACCGTCCTCGAATCATCGGCAATCAGGCATTCGCCGGGATTTTTTACCCAGCAGCCGAAGCAGCCGGTGCAATATTTAATATCCATATTCCGCAGTTTCAGGTTTGTCACCGTGTGCCGGTCTTTATCAAGATAAATTGCCAATTTTTCAACAAATAACTCGAAATTCTTGTACCGTGCATCCGCGGGGGTACCGTTTAACAAAGTAATTCTCATGACATCGACTCCTATTTATTCATTTTTTGCCAGGTTCTTTTTATATTTATAAAAATATGCCAGCAGTTCATGGCGCAGCACCTGGTCTTGCTCCATGGCAGTCAAAAGCTCCATTACATCCGGCGATTCACTCACCATACCCTTTGAACGATTTTCCATGGCTAATGCAGACTGCTTATCTTTTGTATGCATGGGGCCGCTGTCGAATAACAACCAATCCAGGGAAAGATCAAAATCATCATGCAGCCGGACCAATGTATCCAACCTGGGAAAGTAAAACCCGATTTCATTTTTGTATAAATTACTCCTGGAAACCCCTAATCTGCTTGCCATTTCCTGGCGGGAATAATCGTGCGACTTTCGCAGCACTTCCAAACGATGGCCTGCCTCAACTACAATTTTTTTTGTTCGTTGTTTCATCAATTTTACTCCGACAGTGAATTTAAAAACCAACATACCAAAATCATAGATGGGTATTTTACTCCAGAAACAAAGAAAATGAAAGAGGACGGCCGGTAAATATAATTTTGCCACCAGGGCGCCAGGGCCACTATATAATAAATCCGAAATTCGAAATCGCGTTTCGTGAAATCCGAAACAATATCAAATGTCCAAAATCTAAATGACCGAAACAAAAACAAATGCCCGCGAAACACGCCAAAAACACGAAAGGGTTGATTGTTGGGGCCTGCTTTTGTTTTGAATTTTGAACTTTTAAATTTTGAATTTGTTTCGAATTTCGATATTCGTGCTTCGTGCTTTATTTTTCTTCGTGCTTCGTGGCCATTTTGATTCATTTTGCAATCAATTTGTTGCGGGGCACAACTTTTACGTTTTCCAGCAAAACTATAACAGTTTGGGGGAAAACTATAACGTTTTGGGGGAGAACTTTATCTTTCCGGGGGGCGACCATATTGTTGCGGGAGAAAGCTTTTCTGTTGTGAGGGACAACTTTCTTGTTTCGTTGTGAAACTTAAATGTTTTGAGGGAGAACCTTTTTGTTTTGGAGCAGAATTTTATTGTTGTGGAGGAGAACATTTCCGTTGTGGGGGAAAACTTTATTATTGCGGGGGAGAGCATTATTGTTTTTGGGAAGAACTTTTCCGTTTTGGGGGAGGACTTTATTGTTGTGGGGGAGAACTATTTAGCCCACGAATTGCGCGAATGGATACGAAAAAAGATGAGCCACGGACTTGCACGGACGACACGGACTAATACGGACTTTCTTTTTTCATCATTCATCATTCTATATAAAGATATCTCTACGTATGGGCGATTACACGTTACGGCGATTAACACTGATTGTTTTTTCTTCTCTTCTTCTCTTCCTCGCTTCTTCGCTTCTATCTTTTCCCCTTTGTGCCTTTGTGGCAATTTTCATGGCAATAGGTTAATAGTGCGCCAACCGGGGCAAAAATTTTTTTACCGTAAAAAATTCAACCGGCATTCAAAGGAATCCACAAAATATGCCCAAACCGGCTTGACAAAATGCAATGGTTATTCTATATTAATGGTCGTAATGGAGGTTGCTGTGCATGAAATAACATTCCAAACAATGCTGCTTAATGATGGCCATTTGTATTGCCCAAAGGAGTATGCAAGCCCTAAAGCAACATTCAATGTTATTGTCTCTTTTCCTGACGCTGAAAATGTTGCGGAACCTTTACGTCCCTTCGGGTTATGCAAAGGAGAATTTCGTGTCCCTGATGATTTCGATGCTCCACTGCCAGAATATATTCTTAGAGAATTCGAGGGACAATGAAATTTTTGTTGGACACCTGCATTTTCCTATGGTTCATCAGTGGAGATAGGCGGTTACCTGCTCCCCTTCGGGAATTGATTTGTGATCCGACTAATGAAGTTTTTCTCAGCACGGTATCGATTTGGGAAAGTATCGTTAAACATCAACTAGGAAAACTTCCTTTACCAATGCCACCTGCTGAATATCTTCCCGGACAACGTAAGCGACATGGTATTTCATCTTTACCTTTAGATGAAGGCAGCGTTGTTCATCTTCCTGATCTGCCGGCCTTCCATCGTGATCCGTTTGATCGTATGTTGATCTGTCAAGCGATTCAACATCGATTGACCCTGGTAACCACTGATAGAATCATTTGTTCGTATCCTGTCAAGACAATGCCCCTGGATTAGAGTATCGTTCGCCTGACGGGGCGGGATCACACCCCCATGGTAAAATACCAGGGGAATGATTCATTGGATACATAATGGGTGTTATCGATTTCGATTTTTGAAAGGTCGATGGCATTACCGATTGGTTCGGGCAAGGCGCTCTTTAAGAAGTCTTTTACATTCTCCGGGTCGCCGAATGTTTTGCTAAAGAGCTTGTCATGTACATTGTTTATTTTATCCATGGTCTTTCAATTATATTTTAGAACCTCTTTTTTTCAAGTGTTTTTTTGCGATCTTTTAAAACAACTTCCAATTTTCACATTAGGAGAGTTTTTGTGACTCTTGCGAGAGGGATTTTTTTCACACAATCTTTTCACGAATCTTCATTTGGATGGTCGAAACTTTTACGTGGGAGGAAAATTATTTTTGTATCCCTTTTACATCTCCAATAAGGCTCTAAAAGAAAAAAGGCAAAAAAAAGGGCAGGTGAGGAGAAACTAGGCGAGGAAAATTAAAAAAAACTCAAATTTATAAATAGCTTTATGAATACAATTAAATTTTCACATAAAGCGAACGAACAACTAAGTGAGTTGGAAGGTAATCCATCTAAGAAGGCTGCTTATAAAGCTATCTCTAAATGTCTTGGTTATATGAAGACCAATCTTCGGCATAATTCATTGCAAACCCATAAATTCACATCAAAGAAAGGGCCTAAAGGTGAAAAAATTTTCGAATCTTATGCACAGCAGGAAACTCCTGGTGCACATAGAATTTTTTGGTATTATGGGCCGGGAAGAATGGAATTGACTATTTCGGCAATAATCCCGCATCCCTAATCATAGAAAAGCACGTTGGCCAATTTCTCTAAAACCATTTTTTGGGCCGGATAAGGGCACGCCAATGGTGCGCCTAAACGATCGGAGAGATGTGATCCGGCATTCAGGATTATTCTTGATAAACAGAATCCCAAGGATTAGCAATATTCTGCAGCAGGATTTTTTGACTCCACAATAGCCTTTTTTTTTATCTATTGACTTACAGCATTTGATGCCCTATAATTTAACCGATTAAAGTAAACAAAAGGAGAACGTAACTGGTCAGGCTATAGGCTATAAAGCCTTACTTTCCC
>JAUPLE010000271.1 GCA_030837085.1 Acidobacteriota bacterium
ACAAAATTCCCTGGAATTCACCGTCTATATCCTGGGGCATGTTTACGGTAAAGCGCACGATTTTTTCTTCATTCGGTTCCAGGTCGAGGGAGGTGGGGTTTAGCCGCAAATAATCGGCCAGGGAATATTTCCCGGTGCCGGCATCGGGAAAGCCAATATTGCCGTTGGCCTGGAAGTCGAAATCGGAAAGGTAAACCTTTACCGTAATCCCGACTTTGCCCACGTTCATTACCCGGATGGCGTCGGTAAACGATTGCCCCCTGGGAATCTGCAGCTCGTAAAGCGTCGGGGATACGGAAATGGTGGCGAGTATAACGGCAGGCGCAGCGGCCAGGAGGAATAAAAGTATGAAAAAACAAGTTCTTTTCTTTTGATTTATCTTTACGTTAAACATTATCATTCTTTTTCCCCTCCGCTTAATAGGCCACCAGGTCATAGTTAATTTGCACTACATATACCCCGGGTTTGTCATCCGGATCGATTCGTAAAGCCAGGTCGAAAAATAGGAGATAAGCGCCTTTGCCGCCGCGGGCGACGACCTGCGGCGCGGGTGTAAAGGGGGTATATTCTCTCTGCTCGTCTTGTTTGAAAAGAAGCTGGTCCACTACCACGGAGGGATCGCCGTTTACTCGCGCCGAAACAATGAGCTGCCAATTGACCGGGCTATTTACTTTTACCGCCAGGGATGAATTGGGATGTGTAAACTCGTTATTGCCACCGGTAAGCGGGGAAAATTCATAGAGCACACCCTTAAAATCGTCATCGCTAATATCGTCGCCCCCCAGGAGCCGGGAACGCTTGGCCGGGAAATCGCCGGCGAGTGTGGAAGAACCCAGTTGACTGAGGGTCCCCAGGCGGATGGTTTTTTGTAAACCATAGATGCTGTCCATGTCCGGGCCATCCAGCGTTAATTGCATAGACAGAGGCGGTTCCTGGGCGTAGGAAAGCACCAGCAAGGCCAACAAAACCAGGAACGTTATAACCGGGAGTTTTCGTTTCATTGTTAGTTCGAGGTCAGGGTGTAGGTCACCAACCAGGAATTGGCGCCTGGCGCGTCCGCATCTTCCACCAGTAAGCCATAATCGACGTAATAACGTGTATTTACCGCCCCTGCGCCGGAAGCGAGAAGAGTGTCGGCGGTTGGGAAAGCGGTGTAACCTTGATAGCCGTTGGACGCCGCGGCATCCATTTTCCATTTTAGTTGATCCACGGTTACATTGGTAGTGGCAGCCAGGAGTTGGGCCCTATAGGTAAGCGTCCATGCGGAGTTGGTCCGCACACGAATGAGCAGGGCGCTGTTGGGATGATTGTTATTCCCACCGCCCCCGGTGGCGGCCAAAAGGGGATAAAACGCCCCGACGCAGCCGGGATCATCGAAACTGGCCAGGGGAGCGCCGGTGGAATCCACGGGAATGCCCGCGATACCGTTTACATTCGGATTCCCCACCGGCGCCCCTGAAATGGGAGTGCCCCTACTATCGACATTTCCAAGATCACATGTTTCATTCGCCGTGCGTGTCCACAGCGCGTCGGTGCCGTCGATATTGAAGGCAATGATGGCCAGCGGCGGCGCCAACTCGAATTCGACGGCAGCGGAAGCGCTTTGCTGCTGCGCATAACTGTTGCTATATAAGAGGCATATGACGGTCAATACGATGGGGACGACTAACGTTGAAGCGCAGGCAAATGGTTTTTCTATCTCCATCGTAGGTTCACGTTATCACGTCTTCACGTGGTCACGTCATCGATTAAGTGGTGGTCATGGTATAAGTGACTGTCCAGGTAAAAGCCCCGGGTACGTCTGCATATTCTACAACCAAACCGTAGTCATGGTACAGCATCAAATTAATGGCGCTGGGGCCGCCTGAAGTGATAGACACCGGTGCGGCAGTGAATGCGGCATAAGTACCGTAAGCACCGGCATTGGTTTTCCATTTTAATTGACCCACGGTAACCGATGCATCACCGGCTACGGCAGCGGAAACGGTCAGGTTGTAACTTGTCACATGGGAACCTTTGGCGTAAATACCCAGGGCGGCGTCGTCGTGGGACGTCCGGGTGGGTGTACCGGTAGTGCTGAAGAACTGGTAAAAAGCGCCGACGCAGTTGGCGTCAAAGAAACCTTCACCGCCGCTCAGGTCCGCGCCCGAGGCATCGACCGGGAGACCGGTTTGCCCGGTTACCAGGGCATCACCGCCGGTAATGGCGCCGCCGCCGGCATCCGATGTGCCGAAATCACAGGTTTCAGCCGACGTATACGTCGTATTCCCATCCGTACCGTCCAGCAAAAATGTCAGATGACCCCGGATCGTGGCATTAACCGTCACCGTGTCATTGGTTTGGCCCATTAACGACATACTCATCACAAAGATGAATACCACACTCATTAAAACCAACACTTTATTTTTCATTCTATTCCTCCTTGGAATTGATTTTGGGCTTTTCGTTTTTGATCCATCTACTAAAAGCCAGTAACTCTAACATATTTTTTGCTGCCTGTCAAGTATTTTTTTGAGGAAAAAAAATTTTTTCAATTCATCACCTCTTACGTCTCCACCAGGGTGTAAGTAACCAGCCAGGAATTGGCCCCGGGGGCATCCGCATATTCTACCAGTAAACCATAATCGATGTATATGTATCGAGTACTAAAGAAGCTGGCGGGGCCGGAATCGACGAGGACGCCGGAGGTTGTGAAATTGGTGTAACTTTGAAAGCCGCTGGACGCGGTGGCGTCCATTTTCCATTTTAGTTGATCCAGGGTCACATTGGTGGTTGAGCTGAGAAGCTGGGCGCTGGTGGAAAGCGTCCAACCTCCTGTTAAAAAGAACCTCACGTAGATACAAATAGCGCAACTGGGATGAGTGTTCGTTGCATTGCCCCCGGTGGCGGTAAAAAGGGGATAAAAAGCCCCGACGCATGTGCTGTCATAGAAATCAGCCAGGGGAGCGCCGCTGGAATTTACGGGTATGCCGGCAACACCGTTGACATTGGGGTTCCCAACCGGCGCGCCTGAAATCGCCGTGCCATTACTATCTAGGGTTCCAAGGTCACATATTTCATTGGTCGATAGTCCCCATGCCGAATCCGTGCCGTCGATGGTGAAGTTCAATATAATCTTCGGCTGCGCCAGTTCGAATTCAACATTAACGGAAGCGTTTTGCTGTTGGGAATAACCGTTATTTGGAAATAAAGATATAACGGCGCATAAGATAGGCGCGAAAAGCTGGGGCGTACAGGATAAGTTTTTGCCTGGCTTCATCTATTTTGAAGATGATTTTATATTTTTTTTTCAACCATCAGAATACTTTATTCTATCATATTAAAAATATTATGTCAACTAACTAGCGGGCTTCCGTCAAAAACGTTTGGTTAACCAATGCCCTGGGGTTCCGAGCCTGACAATGTATATAATGGAATCCTCTGGTTCAGTTCTACAAACTGGGACCCCCAGCATGGGGGTGGGAAGCGGAAGGGGACAGGCAGAAAAATTCCTTAATTTCATACCGGGAAAGGTGGAATTCCTGCCTGCCCCCAAGTGGCATGCATCATTCTACGCTAGTGATTTATGACATTAGCAAAGTCCATCGCACGTGTCACAGGTGTTGCATTTTGTCAAATAATGAGTTGCTCCGCCTTTAACTTTTTGTTGGGCATCATCTTCCAATGATGTTACAAAACTCTGAATCTTAATTTCTGAAAGTTTTAATTTTTTAGACATTTTTATCTCCTTTATTTAAGCATGAAATATTTTAGAATATCAAGTACCATATCTAAAAAAAAATGTCAATATGCAAAGTGTTGAATTTTTTTGTTCCGCCGCATTCTTCTGCCCCGGGGGTCAGAAAATCTATCAAGGGGAAGGGGGCAATAGGTAAGACTGCCATCCAGCGGTTTTCTTATTTCCCGGCGTTGTCAGGCTTATATTCCCCGACTTCATTTTCGAGGTTGCTCTTGTCTTCGACAAGCTTGCTTTATCATTCTAATCAATAATCCTTATGGCGTATACTTCCCAATTTTCAGTATCTTCATTTACCTTGAGATAATAATACGTTCCTTTAAAAACACAAAGATCGGTACTGCCAAAACGGGTGTATACCGGTAATTGTTTCAGAAAATTCCCCTTCGCATCCAAAACTACCAAGTCCTGTTGTTCACTCTTTCTTGGATAAATCAAAATATATAGTTTCCTATCATTGACTGTGAAAACTGAATATGCAGGGAAATATTCAGGATACAGGAGGTTGTATTTTCTTCGTGATTGCTCAAAACGTACCTCTCCTACCTCTTTAAGAAGCGATTTCAAGTCTTCCTCTTTATCCTTTGCGGTTATTAGCTGTTTTTGATATGCCCGATCAATCTGGTACTGTTTATCGCCATTGCCGTCATAAATAGTGAAATGAAAGCCCTTTTTCGTATTTCCTACAAATAGCCGATCCCCATCAACCGTATAGCCAAAAAAATCCCTTACTACGACAAAATTCATTTTACCATTTGAGGTAGCGGGGCAATAGTCCGACTGAAAAGATTCCAATTCCTTTATTTCTTTTAACTGCGAATCCAATAATTTGAGAGAGATGGTTTGTTTCTCAAATGGCCCCTCATATTTTTTGCAAACAAAATTCCGGGCAAGGGGAAAGAAGGTACTGAAAGCATAGGGAGTTCTAATCTCCTTTTGTAGTTCACCCGTTGGAGAAAAATATGAGATTTTGTCGCCGCTGCTAATAAAAATATAGTCCGGGTAAGGTCTTAAATGGTGGATATATTTGAATTCCAAGGGACCTTCTCCAGGTCCGCCAAATTTCCCCATTAAGTGAAAGTCCTTTCTCGAATACATGTGGATTGTAACAGCCTTGCCGTCGTAGATATAAATTTTTTCATTATCCACTGCCGCTAAAACAGGGAATTGGAAAACCTCTTTGATTTCCGCGATTTTTTCCGCAAACATAAAGCCATATGCCCAAATACTAAGCAACAAAAAGAATAGAGGATATCTCAAAATTTTTTCTCCTTATTCGTTTTAATCAAAGGCAATTGTACTTTAAATGGGTTACTCTGTCAAATCGAGACTCAACGAAAGCCACACAAAGAAGCTACTTTTCAGTTTCAACTCAAAGGCCATGTTTATTTATCTCAAGGATTGCATCAGATCGTCCCGCTATCCATGCAAAAATCTATGGCTGAGAGTTATGTTACAGGTGAATAGTCAGATATCTATTTTGATGGCGTGTAACTCCCACATCTCGGTATCCTCATTGTCAGTAAGGTAGTAAAACTTTCCGTCTGAAATAGTAAACGCAGCATCAAGTGGAAGAGGTGCGGCAATTTGTTTTAAAAGCTTCCCTTGTAAATCCAGGATGACTGTTTGCTGCTCCTTTATCGTCATCGGATGGGGATTATGTAGAAAAACGTATATCCTGTCATCGGCTATTGAAAACGTTTCAAAGGCCGGGAAAAATTCAGGAAAAAGAAAATTAAATCGTTTTTTTATTGCTTCTCCATGCCAATGAGCAAACCTACTTATGTATTCCTCCTTTTCATCGGCTTTAATAGGTCGTTTTTCATATGGAAGATTGATTTCAGATACTTTGTCTCCATTTTCGTTGAATACAATGAAATAGAAGCCCTTTATGGTATTCCCCAAATATAATTCCTGATTATTAACCGCATATTCCACAAAATCGGATACCAGGAGAAAATCTTGCTTGGGAGTATTATATGTCCTTATCGGAGTTATTGGTGTGCTGTAAATTTCCTTGATTTTTTTCCCATTTTCTCCCAGCAGGTTTATTTTTTCATAGTATTCGCTGGATGTTTCCGGATCGGAGAAAGATTCGGAAACGAAATTTGGTCCCAATTTCATATACTTGCCTGAATTGGGGTTCAGTCTTATTTCTTTTTTCAGTTTTCCGGGTTTCGAGAAGATGGAAAATTTTGCACTACCGCTTACATATACGAAATCCCGGTCTACCTGGATCGAGTGAATCCACATGAATTGTGCAGGGCCTTCGCCTTTACCTCCGAACGTCTTTATGAATGATAAATCTTTCCTGGAATAGATATTGATGGAAAGGGTCACTTTGTCCCCAATGTAAATATATTCTTTATCGAAAACCATAAAGGGCGTGGAAAAGTTTTCTTTCAGAACAGCCAGGCGTTCCGCATGGACTAGCGTCGTTATCACAATTAATATGACTGCGACGATCTTAATCTTATTCATTTTTACCTCATTGCGCTGATTTCAACCCTCTTTTTTTCCATATAAAACCTCCTATTTAAGTCCATTTCATTTGAAATAATAGTATAATATAAAAACGGGAATAATCAAACTGGGCGCAGGCCAAATTGTTTTGCCTAACTGTCGGGGCTTTCTAATTCCCGACGTCGTCGGGATTGTATTCCCCGACTTCTTTCGATATTGGCTTTGACGCCAAATTACTTTTTATCCTCTGTAGGCGGCTCGCTCGGGGCAACATGGTTTTCCATTTTTTTACTGAGTTCCTGGCCTTCTTCAAATATTTTCTTTTCTTCCGGCGTCGCATAATGGGTCACTTTCAATATGAAATACATCATCAATTCTACTTCTTTAGCATTCAATTGCCGTTCCTGCATCTCCCTATACAAGATACAAAATGCCGTAAATTCCATGTCCGTTAAATATTTTTTGTGAAGCCCTAATATTTGCCTTTCCGATATAAACCTTTCTCGCCTCAGTTCCAGGGGCAGGGGATTTTTCTTTTCCTGTTCTTTCCATAATTGAGATTTTTTAAAGTGTTCTACACCGAAGCGCTCCATCTCTTTTTCAAACTCTTTTTCGAATTTTTTCCATTCCTGGTAGCGGATGCTTTCATCTATATAATTAGAGGTATCCCTCATAAATTTGGACGTTTGTACAAGCGCCAGAACCAATACGATGATAATACCGGTATATATGAAAAAATTCTTTATTTTTTCTTTATCGATCATTTGTCTTCCCAATGGGATTTCCTATTTCCCGACGTCGGCGGGATTGTATTCCCCGACTTCCTTTTCAATGTTGCTCTTGTCTTCGACAAGCTTGCTGTTAAATGCACTCAATATATGGTAATGCATGATGGACGACCAGTAGAGGGCCTGTCTCATAGTAAACCACTCTGACGCATCTCAGAAGCGCGTTTGTGCCTTAATTGACAATATTATTTCTTTTTTCTCACCAAATCCAATCGCAGTCCGAGCAATTAGGAGCTGTGGTATATAAATACCCCCGTAAACCACTCTCGCAATAAAATCTCCAAAGGGTGTCACAATCACCATACTCACACCCTGAGTTCACTGGATATACACAAAAGCAATCACCGTCATAGGAAGCGCATATCCATAAACAGTCCATTTCTGCCTCGGTGTCATTCAGGCAGTAACAATCCTCTCTCAATGCATAGAGTGACATATCGTTAACCAAACTTCCCAGTGTCAAACCTAAATCGAGCAATATAATTTTCAATGAGATTTTCATATATACATCCTTATCATTTTGGCTACTTCCCTTAATTCATTCATTGGTATTAT
>JAUPLE010000272.1 GCA_030837085.1 Acidobacteriota bacterium
AAGTCCCAGGATTCCCATGACCGGGAGCAATGCCGAACGATCCGTGGGAGCCGGAGGACTTTGAGATCCAGGTGTTTCCGTAGCCCAGTCGCCGCCCTGGAGTTTTGCCGCCGGGATTTCCGCGACAGCGCCCAATTCAAACCATTCCACCGGCATATAAAATTGCGTACGCATATTAAACCGATTCCCCGGGTTGTTCTTATGAAACACCAGCAGTAAGCGATCCTTTGGGCCGCGTTGGTAATCGATAAGAAATTTCTCATTGACCCATTTCTCGGTAAGAATCAATTGGTTTTCATCAACAAAACTCCTGGGCTGTGAATCCTGCGGCAAAGTGAATGGAGTTAGTATCTTTAAAGTATAGTGGTCCGAGTTAGCGGCTTCGTCCCAGAGAACTGGGGACCAGTTAAATACGGCCAGTTTTTTCCCTTCGGCGGAAGTGGTGGGGGCCAGGTATCCCGCGGCGGCAAAATTAGTGCTAAAGTAAAAAACATAGGTGACGGTTCCGTTCGGCACGCCTTTACCGTTGGCCAGTATGATATCCCATTTATCCCCGCCCATTGCGTTAATGTCCAGGTTGTATTTATTTCCTTCGGAATCTACGGCATAAGAATCGCTGGAGAAACGTTCGACTCTCAGCCGGTCGTTGCCCTGGAAATAAAAACCGTGGAATTCCCCGGAGAGTACCCGCCATTGGACTGTATAAGCCACCACGGCAGAGCCGTTGGCTTGGAGGTCCACATCTGTTTCGACGAACAAGATTTCTCCTGTACCGGCAGCCAGGGGAAGAGTCAAAACAGATAAGAACAAAATTACAACAGCCGTAAGACAACAAATAGATTTTATTTTGTTTTCCATGGAGGTATTTTAATAAATATCCAAAGCAATTGCAAGCCCCTGGCCCCAAAGGGGCAATTCTCATTTTACTTGAAGAAATGAAATTGTAATCCGGCAGGCACTGTTCTGTCCGCGGCCTGTTTTGTTTTGAATCTTAAAAATCGAATTATAGCCGAAGCCATTGAATAAATGAATAAATCATGATAAAATGCTCAACATGGAATTAAGTATAGATATCGGGTATATACAATTAGTAAAACTGGCCAGGCAGTTACCTTATAAGTATAAAAAAAAGTTGTCCAGGGAAATGGAAAGAGACTTAAAACAAATTAACCTGGAACAGGCCAATCTTCGCGGTGTAAAAAGAAAAACCGGAGCGAAAGAGCCGAATGAGCTTCAGCGGTTTCTCCTTAACGGTCCGACCATGTCTGATGAGCAATTTGACCGGTTAAGGCAGCTTAGAAAAGATTTCGATAAATGGCTAAACCAATAATCTGCCTGGATACGTCTGTCCTTATCGACTATTTTCGAAAGGAAAACAAAAGCAAAACCTTTTTCTTCAAACTGGCAAAAAATTATCGATTTGCGATATCGGTGCTTACAAAGTTTGAAATACTTGTCGGTTCAAACGAACAGCAAAAGGAATTCTGGGAAGAATTATTCAGGAAATTCAAAATTATTCCTCTTGGGGAGGAAGAGGTTGAAATCGCCAGTGAGATTATAAAAAAGTTAAGACCTCAGAATAAATTAATTGAATTACCTGACATTTTTATTGGTGCTACTGCATTGACGCATGGTTTGAAAGTGGCAACCTTAAACGAAACGCATTTTGAGCGGATCGAATCTCTATCACTGATTATAAATAAGGGATGAAAGGTAGTTTTTGGGGACAGACACTTCGCGTTCTTCGCGGCTTCATTTTCCCGGTTAACAATTAACCATTAACAATTGACAATTAACAATTATTTCTTTTCATTTCATTAAACGGCAATCGGGCAGACTAATCACCCCTCCCGTGGCATCCGGGAGTCGGGAAATGACTGGAAGGGCTCGCCCAGTCTCTTCCGGAGGTCAGGAAATGACTGGAAGCACCCGCCCAGTCCTTTCCGGAGGTCGGGAAATGACTGGAAGCACCCGCCCAGTCCTTTCCGGAGGTCAGGAAACGACTGGAATGGCCCGCCCAGTGTTTTCCGGAGGTCAGGAAATAACTGGAAGTACCCGTTCAGTCTTTTCCGGAGGTCAAGAAATGACTGAACGCACCCGCCCAGTCTTTTCCAGAGGTCGGGAAATGATATAAAGCACCCTTTATGTGGCAACTTGGGGTCGAGTTGTGATATAAAGTCTGCCCATTTTAATATCGGCAGCCAGGACCTTTTTATTCCTGGATATCCAAAAATTTTTTATTTTGGGTATAAATGCACCAGGTATTCCATGTTTCCTTCTCCTCCCAGGATGGGTGACGGAATGAAGTTAAGAACTGTCCAGCCCTGCCCTTGAATCCATTGAAGAAATTCCTGCACTGTTTTCTCTCGAATTGTTTGATTCTTAATAACACCTTTTTTGTTGACGCAGTGCGGCCCTGCTTCAAATTGTGGTTTGATAAGAGCGATGATTGTCCCGATAGGTTTCATAAATCTAATAACTACAGGAAGCACCAGTCGCAGCGAAATAAACGACACATCGATGACAACCAGGTCAACCTGCCGCGGGAGCCGTTCCAGTTTCCGAATATCTGTGTGTTCGAATACAATTACGCGCGGGTCGTTTTTGATTTTTGGGGACAATTGATTATGCCCCACATCCACGGCATAGACCAATGAGGCGCCGTGTTGGAGTAAGCAATCCGTAAAACCGCCGGTTGAAGCGCCCACATCAAGGGCCACAATGCCATTGACATTTACGG
>JAUPLE010000273.1 GCA_030837085.1 Acidobacteriota bacterium
AAAGGAATCCTTGCAGCCAATCAAGGAAAGGGACGGAACATAAGTTATAACCTTGCAAAGATCTAATGGCAGGAAAAGGAAAAAGCAGAAGAGCGAAAAAACTGTCCGTGAGTGTCCGTGTTGCCGTTTTGTCCGTGGCTCAGTATATTTCTTTATGTTTCATCACCTATCAGAACCGCAGATGACGCTGATAACGCTGATGACGCAGATAAAAACATCCTAATTTAAACCTGGGAAATTTGGGCCCTCTGCCTTTATCACCCTTCCCAGAGATTCTTGCACTCAAGAACCTCACAAAAAAATTCAAAGGGCCAGATATTGATTTGATCTTCCGTCAGCATTTTTTTCTCCCCAGGGTATATCAGTATTCTCTTCTTTACCCCCTTTAATTCCGCAATAGCCCGCAAACCTTTTAGATGATCGCCGGTAATCCGCTGCGAGGTCTTGACTTCGACAGCTATGAAACTATTCTCACGCTTCAATAAAAAATCGACCTCTGTATTTTGAGACGAAGCCGGGGACCAGTAGTAAAATTCATCGAAAAGATCATCATAATCCCGGTATGCTTTCAGTAAGGTTGCTACCAAACCTTCAAACAAGGCGCCTTTCTCTTCCGGGTAAACATCGCCGAACCGGTTGTTCACTGCCCTTACCAAACCTGGATCAATCCAATATAATTTTGGGTGTTTTTTCTCCCTCAAACGAAGTTTTAACTCATAAGCGGGTAGACGGAAAACCATTAAAGTATCCTCCAGGATTTCGATATACCCGTCTAAAGTGGTTCTTGAAATCCCGGCATTCCTGGCGGCGCCGGATATATTCAGCGTTTGACCATGAAGCAAAGCCGCGATAGGTAAAAACCGGACAAAACCGGGTAAATTACGAACCAAAGCTTCAGCTTTGATTTCCTCTTTTAAATACATTTCGATATATGCTTTCAGGGTTTCCTTTTTGTCGGCGGCGTTCCATACCAGGGGAATACTCCCATAGGTCAACACCTTATCCAGGGTAAAAGCAGGGCCCACTTCACCGGGCAAAAATGGGTACATCCGTTTGAACAACGCCCGTCCCCCCAGTAGATTGACGCCGGCTTTTTTTAGTTTCCGGGCAGATGAACCGGTTAAAATGAAACGCAGGTTTTTTTCTTCTATAAAACGATGAACCTCATTCAGAAGATTGGGTAATCGTTGAATCTCATCCACAAAAACCCAGGATTCCGGTTTCAGCGTTCTAAGTTCATTGGCAAATTGTGAAATATCGGCCAGGTAAGCATGGTAAAGGGATTCGTTTAACAGGTTTACCCGGTAAGCTTTTGGGAATTGGTGGTTTACCCAGGTCGTTTTACCGGTGCCCCTTGGCCCGAACAGGAAGAAGGACTGTGCAGGCATATTTAACTGGCGATCAAGATATTTTGGCATCATTGTCGTCATTTTACCACGTTTTTTGACGACATACAAGGCAATTCTCTCCAAAATTTGAGGGAATTTTCTCGACTACCATGAAAATAGCCACAAAGGCACGAAGGCACAAAGGTACACCAAGGGGTTTATTAGTAAAAAAATCCTTGTCGTCTTGGCGCGCCGTCTCTTGGTGGCAAAGTTTTCATGATCTCCGGGCGACGGGTCACGATGAGCCGCCATGATTGGCGTTCCTTTTTCCCCCCCTGGCTTGGCAAATAGAGCGATAAATACTAATATTTCCGGGATGAGTGTTAATATCTTAACAGTTAGAGGTAATTATGAGAACAGCGCAGGAAGTTTGGAGTAAAGTATGAAAATGCTTCATTTCCCAATAATGATCGAGATAGATGAGGATGGGTATTTTATCGTCAGTTGTCCTTCGTTCAAGGGGTGTCATTCTTACGGCGAAACCATCGATGAGGCCCTGGAGAATATCAAGGAAGTGATTGAGATGTGCCTTGAAGAGCAAGAATTAGAACCTGTGAATAAATTTGTAGGTTTTAGAGAAGTGGAAATCGCTGCCCATGCCTAAACTCCCGGTTGTCAAAGGGGAATTTTCTCGACTGTCCTTTTTTGTTCCCTGATTCTGTGGGCCTGTTTTTTTGTTTTGGATTTTGAGCCTTTGCATTTGGGATTTGTTTCGGATTTCGGATTTTTTCTTTTCCTGTCCGTGAGTGTCCGTGTTCGTCCGTGGCTCAGCTTTTTTCTTTTTGTTTCATCACCTGTCAGAACCGCAGATTACGCGGATAACGCTGATGACGCAGATAAAAATCTTCCTGTTTTTAATCTGATCAATCTGTGCCATCTACGTCATCTAAGGAAAATTTTATCTGCCTTTTCCGCACTGTTGACAACTATAGCGACTCCCTCTATAATAATTGGATGAAAAAGAAAGAATCTGCAAAAGAACCTGTCATTAGTAAGCACGACCAGGAATTCAAGGAATTTTTCAACGCCAAAGAAGTGGCCAGCAGTTTCTTCCAAGAGTACCTGCCCCCACAGATAAAAGAGAAACTCGATTTCGACACCCTGGAAATCGTAAAAGACACTTTTGTCGATAAAAAGCTTTCCCGGTATTTCTCCGATATTCTTTATAAAATCCAGACTCCCAGGGAACTCGTTTATATCTACCTATTATTAGATCACAAAAGTTCCCAGGAAAAGTTTGTAGGATTTCAATTACTCAAATACATGGTCAGGGTATGGGAACTTCATTTCAAACAGAATAAAAAGGTTCACTATTTACCGGTCATTATCCCGATGGTGATTTATCACGGCGCTTCGAATTGGGAGCTGGATACCCGTTTTATTTCCTTTTTCCAGGATGTGGAAGGGCTGGAAGAGTATATACCGAAGTTTAAATATATCGTTTACGATATATCCCATATCCCGGATGAGGAA
>JAUPLE010000274.1 GCA_030837085.1 Acidobacteriota bacterium
ACCTCTCTAATGAGAATATAGTCGATTTTGATAGTGTTCTCCTGGTACAGAACAATGATCTGCACATCGGTCAGCCTTTTGTGAAAAACGCCCGCATTCGGGCCCGGATTCTTGAGGAATTTAAAGCCCCCAAGATCATCGTATTTAAAAAAGAACCCAAAAAACAATACAAACGAACCCGGGGCCACCGGCAAAAACTTCACCGGATCCAAATCGAAAAAATCGAATTAGAAGCAAAGGAGAAAGAATAATGGCGCATAAAAAAGCCGGCGGAAGCGCAAGAAACGGACGTGAAAGTCAATCGAAACGACTGGGAGTTAATATATTCGGCGGCCAAAAAATCAACGCCGGGTCCATTATCGTTAGACAAAGAGGCACCAAGATCAAACCCGGACATAATGTAGGAATCGGCAAAGACGATACCCTGTTTGCATTGACCACCGGTGTTGTCAAATTCTCAGATAAGAACAAAAGAAAATGTGTTGAGGTTGTCACCAATTAATTGCCGTCACTATCCCACCAACTATCCCATTCATTACGGGATCCAGGCGTGAGTTTCGCTCAAAATGTTTGTCGACAGCGCCATTGTAAATTTTATTGCCGGCAATGGCGGCAACGGCTGCGTTAGTTTCCGGAGAGAAAAATACGTACCCAGGGGCGGCCCGGACGGCGGCAACGGCGGCGTTGGCGGCTCTATCATCCTGGTCAGCGGAAATACCACCAACTCCTTGATCGATTTCAAATATAAAAAAACCATTAAAGCCCAAAAAGGCGCCAACGGCAGCGGCGCCAATAAAACCGGCAAAGACGGCGAAGATATCATTATCACTGTCCCTGCCGGTACAGTCGTCAAATCCTACCCGGACGAAAAAATGCTTTTCGATTTCTCGGCCAACGGGCTGAGCTTCACCATCGTCAAAGGCGGCAGGGGAGGAAAAGGCAACTCCCATTTTAAATCCTCTACCTACCAGGCCCCCAAATTTGCCCAAACAGGCGAAGCCGGCGAAACCCTGGCCGTCATACTGGAACTAAAATTAATCGCCTTTGCCGGGCTGGTAGGGTTTCCCAACGCCGGGAAATCCACCCTGATTTCCAAAATAAGCGGCGCAAAACCCAAAATCGCCGATTACCCTTTCACCACCCTGAGCCCCCACCTGGGCGTTGTATACAACGACGACGACAGCCTGGTGGCAGCGGACATCCCCGGTATTATCGAGGGCGCCCACCTCGGCGAAGGCATGGGCTTACAATTCCTCAAACACATCGAACGCACCAAAGTATTACTATATCTACTGGATGTTTCCCCTTACGCCGCCATGCCCCCCCTGGAAGCCTTCGCTGTTCTCCAGGAAGAATTAAAATCCTACCAGGCCAACCTCTTGAAAAAAGAACGCCTGGTGGTGGCCACGAAAATCGACCTGCTGCCGGCAAACCCGGACCCTGACCCGGACTCTGACCCGGACCAGGAAAGCCCGGCGCTCCGGGAATTGAAAGAACATTGCCTGGGCGAAAATATCCCCTTCATCGAAATTTCCGCCGTCAAAGAGATAAACCTCAAACAACTTAAAAATAAACTCTTCGAGCTATATCGTGCGACGACGACGCTCGATATTGCGAAGCCCGACGCCGCCAAGACTAACAAAGAGGAACCAACCAACCAATGACCATGGGTAAGCGAACCGGTTTATTAGGAGGAACCTTTAACCCGATCCACCGCGGTCATATCGAACTGGGACTGCAAATACTCCGCGCCTATCACCTGGATAACATCCTCTACATCCTGTCTGCCCATCCTCCCCATAAAACCCATATCAATCTTGCTCCCGCGGAAACCCGCTGGGAAATGTTAACCCGGGCGCTCAAACCTTTCCCCCAATTGCTGCCCTGCGATATCGAAATGAAACGCCCGACCCTATCCTGGACCATCGACACGGTCAATGAATTAAAAATGAAATCGCCGGACACTGAATTCTACTTCATCTCCGGCAGTGAAGGTTTCCTTAAAATAAGAACCTGGAAAAATTATAAAACCCTCCTGCAAACGCTCCCCTTTATCGTAGTCTTACGGGACCCTGCCCACGCCCCGGTTGTGGAAAACCTGTTAAACGAAGAAAAAGTTGAAAGGGTTCATCTCTTTTCCTACCAATCGGATAAGCTGGACATTTCATCAACCCTTATCAGGGAGAAAATAAAACAATCTCAATCGATTGAAGGTTTGGTTGAGGAGGAGGTCAAAAAAATGATGGAGGTAAATAAATTATATGAAGCCTGAGGAATTTAAACAAATCACGGACGATTTAAAAAAGAGAAAAATTCCCCCGGAAGTAAAAAGAGCAGTATCCGCTATGCTGGACAAAAAAGCCGAACGGGTGATCGTTTTAAAATTGAAAGGCATCAATGAAATCACCGATTTCATGGTAATCGCCAGCGGTAATTCCCCCCGGCAGAACAGCGCCATTTGCGATGAGGTACAGGTAACATTACGAAAAGAATTTAAACGCAAACCCTTCAGCGTGGAAGGGGAACGGGAAGCGGAGTGGATATTGCTGGATTATATCGATTTCATTGTACATATTTTTTCCGAGGAATCCAGGAAGAAATATACCCTGGAAAAATTGTGGATGGATGCCAAACGATACGATTTTTACGCTGATCAAGAATCTCAAGGATAAAAAATCCTTAGCCATTCAAGAGGTTCTGCAAAAGATTGCCGATATCGATACCAATATCCTTATTTACGGCGAGACCGGCGTGGGCAAGGATTTCTGGGTCGATTACCTGCACCAAATCGGCAAATACGCTAAAATGGTCAGCCTCAACTGCGGGGATGTACCGGAAACACTCCTGGAGAGCGAGTGGTTTGGGTATAAAAGGGGCGCATTTACCGGCGCTGAAAGGGATTACGAAGGAAAATGGCGGCAGGCGGATGGCGGTATTTTGTTCCTGGACCAGGTGGACCTGCTCTCATTAAATACCCAGGCCAAATTACTGCGTATTATTGAACGAAAGAAATATTTTCCCCTGGGGTCCAAAGACGAAGTGGATATCAATGTGCGCTTTGTTTTTTCCGCGGATCATGATATCGAACAAAAAGCCAGGGTAGGGAAATTCCGGGAAGACCTTTTTTACCGAATTGCCGCTTACCGTATCTTTGTGCCGCCGCTGCGGGAGAGGAAAAAGGATATTCTCTCGTTGTTTATGTATTTTGCCGGTCGGAAAGGGCTGCGGGTTAACCTGGGGAGCGCGGCGTTGAAACTTCTCCAGGATTATCATTGGCCGGGGAATATCCGCGAGCTGGAAAATTTCGTCACCAATCTTTCCATCATCAAGAAAGAAGTGACTGATGATGATATCTATCCCATTTTAAGGACATCGGAAGATTTTTTCGAGACGGTCAAATACCGGGAGATGTCGTTGGCGCAATTGGAGAAGGAATACATTCAATATCTCTTAAAAAAATACAAGAACAAGGCAAAGGTGGCCAAAATTTTGCAGATTGCCCGCAAGTCTCTTTACAACAAATTGGATACTTATAAAAAAGAGAATTAAATAATCCCTTTTACCGTTTCTTCAAAATTGCGACTACCGAATAGACAATCACTCCTAACACCAGGAATTGAATGAACCCGATAGACCTGTGAAAGATAAAAAACGCCGCCGGGAGAGGATAGAGTATAGTCGCCGAATACTGCACGGGGCCGATAATCATCATGGGCCCGTTTTTAATGGCCATTTGCAGCGCAATAAATGAAAGCAACGCAAACCCGATATAGAGATAAAGATAGGGGGAATTGAAATATAAAACGATTTGATAGTGGTACTTGAGCACCAACATCTTTAAAAATACCACCATCAACGCCGCTGAAATCCCTGAAGCCGACGCAAAAAGCGCTGTCTTCATCCTGGCAGACAACCGGTTTCCAAAACCCAGGATAAAAAGGATAACAGGAAGCAAACCCAGGAAGATCATACCTCTAATATCGATGACATTATCGGACGCCGGTTTTTCAAAAAAGTTAAGCAGGAATATCCCGGCCACAATCGCCAGGGAAAAAAGGAAATCGCTCTTATGGATTTTTTCCTTCAAGAGAAAATGGGCTAAGAACACCAATACCACAATTCCCCACCCGGCAAAAGCGGCGACAATATGGGGGGGCAGCCGTTTCAATGCAATGGCGCTGGGAACCCCATAGATATTCATAATAATAAACCCGGTCACCCACAACGCCAGGTATCGATAGAAGGTCCTGTTTCGTTTGCCTGTCCACCCGGTCCACCCGATGCCCAATTTCATCAGGACAAAACCGGCGGAGATGCAGGAATATGCAAGCAGCGCCATAAAGATTGGGAATAGATCGCTCATTTTGCCGGTGGCCGCGGGCATCTATCTTTTCCCTTCAATTCTCCGTAATCGTGAAAGGATCATTACTCTTGTCGTAAATATACGGCGCCGGGGTTCAGTACAACGCCCCGGACAAACGAATCGAATGAAGAAGAGTGCAGCCGGGAAATCATTGCCTTGCTTTCGCCGGTAAAGGTCATAGTTTTGAAAACTGACCGGAGCGCCGGGATTTACTTTTAGACGTGCGCTTTTCCCGGTCGGGATATAGATGTATTGTCTGACTGCCGGTAGATAGGGATAACCCGGTTTCATATCGCTGTTATATTTCCCCAGATGCAAGGTCGTGAAGACCCGGCCATTTTCTTTCCGTTCAGAAGCAAAGAAACCGTCGGTTTTCATTACGACGGTAAAATTGCGTTGGTCCGAACGTTTGACCTGCAATCCCGGGCTCTCTTCCTTTGAATGCGACCCGGCGCCGCTGAGAGAAACCCATTTATCGCCGGCATCGCCGGGAAGGTTTATTGAAAACACACCACACAATAACATAATCATATAAACGATGATTACTGGCCAAGGATTATTTTTTCTGTTTCCCATCGGCATCTCCTTTTTACTGTCTTAATTATAGCACCAATTTTTCGAATTTCAACAGGAATGTAAAAAATCTCCCTTTCGTGTTGGAGGAAACTCAAAGACATATAGAAAATGAGGGGGCAGGCAAATTCATCCACTTTTATTGTCACGGAGTCACGCCTTGAAAAAGAGGAAAGTGATTCTCCATTTCTTTCTTATCTTTATTTTTCTCTTCTTGCTTTTTCATTGTTTCTGGTAATTTTGTAAATTTTCTAATAAATTACAAACTTTTTTCTTGACATTTCCAATTAGTTTGTTGTAATGAAGGCATGAAATGTGACAATAGTTTCCGGGGTTAGCGGCCCAGGCATGGTTTGAACGATGTAACCGGCGGTTGATGTTGAACAGCGCAGCCGGTGTTTCGAAGCCTGATAATCATGGCGGTGAATCATCACGATTTCTTCTCCTTAGATATCCAGTATATTGGAAATCCGCCGGATTGTCAAGACGAAAATCAGTTTTTCCCCGGCTCTCCGCAATTCACTTAAGCTCGATGAATCCCGTCGGAGAGGGTTTCAATTCCTTCGCAGTAACTCAAAAATCGTTCGGCGTCATCGAGGATATTTTCGCGGTCGTCTTGACATCATTCGCGGCCTTGCATAATTGTTTCGCGGCGGTCAAAAATGAGTCCAGAGCCTTTCAGAATTCTTTCGGCGTATCCCGGAAATCCTTCGGGGCATTCAAAAATGGATTCGGGGGAGTGCAGAAAACTGTCGGGGGGTCGCCGAAACTTGTCGGGGTGGCGCGGAAATCGTTCGGGGCGTTGCGGCAATCGTTCGGGGGGTCGCCGCATCCCGTGGATATTATGTTGACTCTAAAATTAGCCAGTTACAATAACAACTTAACCATAAAAGGAGATTAACCATGTTGTATTACACAAAAAAAAGCGTTAGCAAGTTTTTAGAATATGCAAGAGCGATTATCTTTGGAATTAAAAACGATGAGGTCGTCAAAGGAAAGCTTGCGCCTTACAGCGTCGATAATACAAAGATCGACGAAGATGTGACTCTATACTACGAAGCAGAAGCAGCAGAAAGCGCTAAGTCCAAAGAATACGGCGAACAACTGGAAGCGAAAGTCATCTTTGACAATACCATGGATGAAGCTCAAGCCATGACCAGGAAACATCTCGATTTCCTGAAATTGGCCCTGAGAAATGATATGGAAAAACAACGAAAACTATTCCTGGTCGGCCAACCCCGCTTTAAAAAACTG
>JAUPLE010000030.1 GCA_030837085.1 Acidobacteriota bacterium
GATACGATCGTCGAGTTGGAGGCGTTGGAAGTATCCGGTCAAGATGCCAACGCAATACAACGGGCACAGGTTTGTTTGGAGAATATCCGGAACCGGACGGTTGGTTCGCTGGCGGATCATTTACTGAACCTACATGATGCAGTGCAAGCGACCGAATCTATCGGCAGCGTGGTATCCGTGGATGTTTCAGCATTGCGTTTAAAAACCGGGGACATTATGGTTATCATGGGCCGGCGGTTATATGAGGAGATCAAACAATGGGGTTCCTCAAGATTAAACCCGTTCACCGGCTTGCTTACGGTGGATTAATTTAGGAGCTTGCTCTTTTTATTCTTGGAACCATTTTTTTTTAATGGTGGATTAACAGTTCAAAACCAGTTGACTTTTAAATTCGTTTAAGGTAATGTGTAACATGCCGGTACGTTTTAAAGAACCATTGGCAAAACGATAAATTTATAAGGAAGGTCAATATGAAATGGTGCTCTATCGTAGATGAAAAAGACAGGAAAGCTTACCTGGACAAATTATCCGAGATAACGGATGTACTACTGAAAAATACCGATAAAATGAAGGAAAATATCGGTATAATGGGCGGTAAAGCAGGGATTACCCTGTTTTTCTTTTATTACGCGCGAATGACCATGGAAGAAAAATATGTGGACTTTGCGCATCAATTGATTAACGAAATCTTCGACGATATCAACAAAGAGGCCACAATCCATACCCTGGCCGGCGGTCTGGCCGGGGTGGGTTGGATGATGGAACACCTGGTCCAAAACGATTTTGTTGAAGCCGATACCGATGAAATCCTGGAATCCCTGGATCCCTTTCTCCACAAAGCAATGATCTATGATATCGAAAAAGGAAATTACGACTTCTTGCACGGCGCAGTGGGATGCGGCACCTATTTTATATCCCGCCTGGCCAAGAAAGAGTCCGAAGACTATTTGAGGGAACTCATAGATCATATGGATAAAATCAAGCATACCTTTCCCGATAAGAACGATGCTATCGCCTGGCGTTCCGTACTGGACCATGAAACCGGCATGGAAGGTTTTAACCTGAGCTTATCCCACGGCATTGCCAGTATCATCGTGTTCCTGGCCAAATTACTGGAAAAAGGAGTTTATGCAGAAAAAGTTTCCCCCCTCTTGGACGGCGCTGTTCGTTACATGCTGGCCTATAAGCAGGACCCCGCAAAATTCCAATCCAGCTTTCCCAGTTGGGTCGTTGATCCCTTCAACCCTGCCCAAAGCCGGTTGGCCTGGTGTTACGGCGATCTCGGCATCGGGACATCGTTGTGGCAGGCAGCCCAAAGCGCCGGGAACAAAGAGTGGGAAGACGTAGCCGTAAAAACCCTTCTTTATTCTACCAATCGCAAGGATGTGAAGGAAAACGCCGTTGTTGACGCCGGCTTGTGTCACGGCGCCGCCGGCATCGCCCATATCTATAACCGAATGTATCAGCATACCGGCCTCGCGCCATTTAAAGAATCTGCCCTGTATTGGCTGGAACAGACTATCAAATTGGCAACCCACGGAGATGGGTATGCCGGATATAAAGCCTGGCACACTGAAAAGTACGGTGGTTGGCTGGCTGAACCCGGACTGCTGGAAGGCGTGTCCGGCATCGGTTTGATGCTGATATCCATGCTTACCGATATTGAAGCCCACTGGGACCGGTGCCTATTCCTCAGTTGATAGTTTTCGTAAAGACGTGCAAACGTACAAACGTGTAAACGTGGAATGTGGAACCATGGAAAACCTTGTAAACAAGAAAAACGTATAAAAATATCATGAAAAACATACCTTATCAAAATTTTTCGTCATTTATCTTGCGGTCGCCATTGTTTTCTTTCAATTTTCTCGAGCCCCTGATTTCCGGGACGTCAACTCCGGAAGAAAAATTGCAGGAAGTATGCCGTTTACCTACCGTGGATGAAGCCATTTTCCTGGCTTCCCCCGATCTTCACGGCCAGATGAAGGAGTGGCTGGCCGGGGGACTTACGGACCGGAAAAAAAGAGAACGGCTGCATTACGGTTTAATGCGTTATATCCTGCGCATGGCCACCCGGCCGACCCCCTTCGGATTATTCGCCGGGTTCTCGCTCGGACAGTGGGCCGAGGAAGGCCGCGTGGAATTGCCCGAGCAATCAACCTATGAACGACATACCCGGTTGGATATGAATTACCTCTGCGCACTGGCCCAGGACCTGGCCAATCACCCCATTATCAGGGAAAACATCCTCTATTTCCCCAACTCCAGTATTTACCCCGTGGGTGATCAATTGCGTTACGTCGAGTACCGCTACCGCGTCAATGCCAGGCGTACCCACCATATCGTGGCCGTGGATTATTCGGAATACTTGCAGCAGGTATTGGAGAAGGCAACCAACGGCGCTTATTTACGGGAACTGGCCCAGGTGTTGGTCAGTGAAGAAATCACCCTCGAAGAGGCCCAAGAATTCCTCAATGAATTAGTGAGCAGCCAGGTGCTGGTCAACCAATTGGAACCCGCGATTACCGGACCGGAATTCCTCGACCAGATCATGGCCGTGCTGGAACCCATCCAGGGCATTGACGATATAAAACAGGTCATTCAAAAAGTCAAGAAAGCCCTGGACGAGATCGACAACAGTCAAATCGGCGCTACAGTTTCTTATTATCAACAAATCGCCGATACCCTGGAACCCCTCAAAACCAGTTTCGAAATGAAATTTTTGTTTCAAACCGACATGGTCAAACCCACCCTTCATTGCACCGTCGAATCCAGTCTTGTGGATGACCTGTTAAAAGGTTTCGACGTAATGAACAAATTAAATCCCAAAGCCACCTCCACCAATATGAGTCAATTCCGGGACGCTTTTTTTG
>JAUPLE010000275.1 GCA_030837085.1 Acidobacteriota bacterium
AACATGTGGTGAATGGAAAATATTCCTATTTCGGCAAACTCCTGACCCAGACCCTGACAAAGTTCATCAATATCCCCGTATTCAAAAATACCGGCAACGGCATTTCCATGGCCACCAAAAATGTAGGATATGGCGCCATTTGCAACACCGGCCGCCTCCATAGGCCCTTATTTTTCGATGTTTGCACCGAGGTCCTGGCTTTCCCCGCCGTCCGGGACAAAATGGTATTAAATATTACCGACGGACTGCGAGGGCAGTACGACGGAGGTCCCGGGCCTGATGCCCAATTCGTTTACCCATACAATACCCTCTTTTTTGCCACCGACCCCTTTGCCCTGGATATGACCTGTCATAACATCCTGGTAAATAAACGAAAAGAAATGAACGTCAAAGGATTTAACGAGCACCCCCGGTTTTCAGAGTATCTCCAATATGCCGAGAAACTGGGCCTGGGCATTGCCGATCCCCAGAAGATCAAGCATGTGAGGGCGTAAATGAAAAACGTTGCCACCAAGGCACAAAGGCACAAAGGAACACCAAGGAGTTTATTATTAATAAAACCTTGGCGCCTTGGCGCCTTGGTGGCTATTCTTTTAACCGTCGGGGGGATGGGGGTACAATTCCCCCCGGATGGATTTGCAGAAGGCTGGCAGAAAAAAGAACCGGTGCAGGAATTTGATCGTAATGGTCTTTACGGTCATATCGACGGCGGTTCCGAATTATTCCTCGAATTCGGTTTTGAAAACCTCCAATTGCAAACCTATCGCAACGCGAGTGATGAGATTGCTATTGAAATCTACCGCATGGATATCCCCGAATCCGCCCTGGGCATATACCTCTTGAAGTGCGGAAAAGAGACCCCTGTACCAGGCGTACCGGTCCGCAATTCAGGGGATTATAATCAAATTATGTTCCTGCAGGGGAATTATTTTTTAATCGTCAATAATCTTGTCGGGAAATCCTCGTTACTGCCGGTCATGGTGCAGTTGGCCGGGGAAACCCTGAAACTCTTGCCGGGAGACAAAGAAAAGAATCCCGATTTTTCCCAACTATTTTCAATCCTGCCGTTGGAGAACCGGGTCGAAGGTTCGGAACTACTGGTCCGGGGTTACTATTCTCTCCAGTCCATTTACACCCTGGGTGAGGGGGATATCCTGCTTTTGGAAAACAAGATTTTTGGGGTAGCCGGCCAATATAAAGATAAGAATGGCGGTGTTTATAATCGGCTGGTGGTGCGTTACCCCGATGAAGCCTATGCCCGCAAAGCGTTTGCCAACTTGCGGGCCAATCTCGATTCGTATATCCGGGTAGTGGGCAGCGGTAAAAACAGTTTTACTTTCAAAGATTACCGTGAAAAATATGGCCGGGCGTCATTGGAAAAGCAAATCCTTTCCATCGAATTTAATCTCACCGGATTAAATCCGAAGCACGAAATCCTATGATTGTAATTTGAAGCTTGTAATTTGTGATTTACCCTTCGGTTTTGGTCATGTGGGGAATTGAAAAAAGAATCATTTTGTATTATCATTAGCGCATGATAAATAGCAACAGGAAAGAATTTAACGATGCCGGGTTATGTGTTCCCCATCTGCATTATATGGCAGACCGGTCCGCCAAGATCGCCGACATGATAAAACTGGTGGAAAAAGGTAAATACTTTACCATCAACCGCCCGCGACAATATGGAAAAACAACCTTATTGTACCTCATGGAAATACAATTGGAAAAAATGGGCTATCTCGTTTTTGATCTCAGCTTCGAAGGAGTTTCCGACAACATTTTTGCCAGCGAAGAATTATTTGCTCCCACTTTCTTGGAGATGCTGCAAGAAAAATTCAAACAAACAGATCATCCATTATCCCATTACCTCTTACAGCAAATCGAAAAAACCGATTCCCTGAAAGCCCTTTCCAAAGTCATCACCGAATTAACCGCCACCGCCGGACAAAAGATCGTTCTTCAGATCGATGAAGTGGATAAATCATCCAACAACCAATTGTTCCTCGTTTTTTTGGGGATGCTGCGGGCCAAATATCTATTGCGAAATAAAGGTAAAGATTCTACCTTTCTCTCAGTAATACTGGCGGGCGTTCATGATGTGAAAAACTTGAAGCTTAAAATCAGGAAAGGTGATGAACAACATTACAACAGCCCGTGGAACATCGCGGCTAATTTCCCCGGGGACCTGGGCCTCGGCGCCGGTGAAATCGAAAGTTTACTCCACGATTTCCTGACCGAAAACAATACCCGGATGAACACCAGGGAAATCGCCGAGAAATTACACTACTTAACCTCCGGTTATCCCTTCCTGGTTTCCCGGTTGTGCAAGATTATCGATGAAGCGATTCAACCCGGGGAACAGTGGACGCTGTCGGATATCGATACGGCGGCCAACATCTTGTTAAAAGAGGATAATACGAATTTTCAAAGTTTAATCAAAAACCTCGAAAATAATCGATCCCTCTACGATATGGTTTTCCGGGTAGTTTTGGAAGGCGAAGACATAGGGTACAATCTATATAACCCGATTATCGAACAAGGTGTGACCCATGGCGTTTTTCGCGACGCAAATGGCCGGTTAAAGATTCACAACCGGGTGTATGAGCAGCTTATTTTCAATTATATGGCGTCCAAAGTGGAAACCTCCTCGAACATGGGGCATTATAATTTCAGTGAAAACTTCCTGGAAAAGAACGGGATTCTTAATATGAAGGAAGTAATGCTTCGTTTTCAAACCTTTTTAAAAGAGCAGTATTCCGAAAAAGACCTGGAATTCCTGGAACGAAACGGCAGGTTGCTGTTCCTGGCCTTTTTAAGACCCATTATCAACGGCAAAGGATTTGATTTCAAGGAAGTAGAGATTTCCGAGGAAAAACGGTTGGACATCGTGGTGACTTTCAACAGCCAAAAATACATTATCGAATTAAAAAAATGGTATGGTGAAGAATCGCACCGGAAAGGACTGATCCAACTAACAGATTACCTGGACCGGCAGGATCAAAACCTTGGGTTCCTCATTATTTACGATTCCCGCCGCCAGAGCAATAAGATCGGCGAACATGAAATGATAAATATCGGTTCAAAACAAATCTTCATGGTTTGGGTATAATTATCTTTATATAGAATGATGAATGATGAAGAAAAAACAGGGGTCAGGGGTCAAGGGGCATCTTGGTGAACCTTGGCGCCTTGGTGGCGAATTTTTTTTCAAAATATCAAAATCCACAAATGGAATGAAGAAAACGGCATTAAAACAGTCGGAATCGGTGGCGCAGGACTAGAAAATCCTATCTTTAAAGCAGGCGAGAGCACCTTTTTAGTAGACCAGCCTACCTTTTAGGTAGTCCATCCTTCCCTGCAATAGGAAATCCTTGTTCATGCCAGGGGAATCGTTATTTTGAAGCAGTCAATCCCACTTTTTTAACTGATCTTGCTTTTTGTGTAATCAGAAATCCTTGTAAAAAACAAGCAAAACCTATCTTTTAGGTAGTTCAGTTTACCTGGGAATAAGAAATCCTTGTTTAAAACAAGGTCAGCCTATCGTGGGATAGGAAATCCTTATTCAAAACCAGGCGAATCTACCTTTTAGGCAGTTCCGCTTACCTTTGTAGAAGTCCGGCCTATCGTAGAATAGGTAATCCTTGCTCAAAACAAGAAAATCCTTTCTTTTAGATAGTTCTGCTTACCGTGAAATAAGAAATCCTTATTTAAAACAAGGCAAGCCTACCTTTTGGGTTGTCCAGCCTACCGAGGATAAGGAAATCCTTTTTCCGCTCTTCCGCTCTTCCGAACTTCCTCTCTTCCTTTTTTCCGTGTCTTCTGTGTGTTCCGTGGGCTTATTTTTAATTCTCTTGTATTTGCGATTACTTTCTGGTAATATATTTTCTATAGAGTAATTAAAGGCGAGGAGGTTATTAACAATGTCCTTATGCAAGTGGTCCGAAGAAGATTGGAACGTGTTGGTTCATACTATACACAAAGGAAAATGCATCCTGATGCTGGGACCGGAAACCGCCATAGCGAACCTGGATGGCCAACCCAAGCCCATAAAAATTATAAGAGAATAAATTTTAGGGATTAAGGAGGATTTACTATAATGCTTAATGAGAAAAACAAGATCGAACAACTATTGCAATTAGTATCTCAAATGCAAAATCGTAACAATCAGCATGAACAAGCATGGCAATTAGTCACCCAAGCAGAAAAGGATCAAAAAGAAGGTAGGCAAAGTGCTGCTGAAAAAAAGTTTCGAGAGGCAGAACAAATCGAACGTGCCCTACTGACGGAATGTAAGAAATCATATGGGGAAAATAGCAGGCCATATGCTGCATTCCTTAGTGATTTGGGAAGTATTCTTTCGCGTCAAGGAAAGCATGAAGAAGCATTAACTTTACTTAAGAAGGCCCTTGAAATCAAAATAACCATCTTTGGTCACTTTCATTCTGAAGTAGGAACGGCTTATTGGGAAATTGGATTCGCATTTAAGAGGCAAAATCGGTTTCATGATGCAGAGAATTACTTACAAAAAGCTATTGAGGTAGATGAGAGTATTAATGGCACCAATCATTCTATCGTAGGAGATGAATCCCAGGAACTGGGAGTCGTTAGTCGTAAAATCGGGAAGCTATCCACTGCTTTAAACTGGTTTCGCAAAGCGAAAGAGATACGCAGTAAAGTCTTTAACGAAGCTTCGAGAGAATATCAAGAAAGTTGGTTTTGCATTGCAGCGACGCTCTTCGATTTAGGCCGTTACGAAGAGTGTAAACAAGAGATGGAAAAACTTCTTGAACTCACACGTCATACAATCGGAGAAAATGATGCTCTCTATGGTCTACGACTTTTACTTTACGCCCGAACACTTGCAATGATGGGAAAGCCTGAATACCTTGAAATTTCAAAAAAAATGATTCATCATCTTTCTGCAATCGAACATATTCCACAAATTTTACTAATGAAGGCTCGTGATGTTGCTCTGAATTCGCTACCATTAATCAAAAAATTATCTGTTATGGCTCCTGGCGAGCGACTTTTTCAAGAAGGAAAGTACCAAAAATCTGAAGAATTCTTTAAAGAAGTTTTAGACAAACTACCTCCGGAAGATACGAATATTGCCTCAGCGATTCTTTCGAAATTGGTTGAAATTCATCGCCGATTGAAACGCTTGGATAATGCGGCGATTTACGCTAAGCGTGCACTAGATATAGATAAAGAAAAACTTTCCCTGGATAAAACCTTGATAAACATTAATGACTTGGCTGCCAGTTATTTGGATGTAGGTCTAGTACTGGAGGAACAGGGTAAAATAATAGAATCTGATAAATACTTCTTAAAATCCGAGATACTTGATCGTACAATTCTCCAACGTGAACCGGGTATGTTGCATGTTTCATGGCGGACATTAACCAGAGCCGGACACATGGTAGCATTTGGATTCTATCAAAAGGCGCTTGAATCAGGTTTAAAAGCCTTAGCCCCCTTAAATCCTGAGCTGATTGGCTACGAACGATACGCTAGCGCCCATTCAGATCTTGCTCAAATTTTTCAAAACGTTGGGGAACATGTAAACGCCAAAGAGTTAACTGAGAAAGCCATTAATATTTTGGCAGAGAGTGTGGGCAAACAAAATCCACTGATGGCAACATTTTTAAGTAACCTTGGCATCATTTTATATGAAATGTCTCAACCTGTAGAAGCAAGCGAAATGATCCAAAAAGCAAATCTAATCGAGACAATCCCAAAAAACTCATTCCTTCAAAGTATATTGGTGTGGAAATTCAGGAATGAAATTGGCCTAAAGGAAAGTAACTTCGCTCATGATTTTTTTATTTCGTACAATACAGAGAACGAGGATATTGCGGAAAAAATTCATAACACCCTGGAAAAGATAGGTCTGGATGTTTGGACCTTCAAAGAGCTTGAAGATTGGCAACGTGTGCGTCCTGCGAACGACATTATTGCAGAAGAACACCAACAGTTAGCACGTTCCAGGATATTGCTTTTGATTGTCACAGGAACTTCGCTGACCTCTAAATACGTTTTAGATGAGATACAGACTGCATTAAATAATAACATGGAGATCATGTGTTGGTATCCGGGTGGAATACGTTTAATCCCACGTGAAGTATCAACGAGGACTACATCGGACCCCAATACACTCGAAAACGTAGCTCGCTCATTACTCCAATACCGCGTATCAAATCTCTACGGCTATAGAGCGGGAGAAAATGACTTATCTGAAGAAGCCAACTCGTTGCTGTTTCGCTTACTATCAATCTATCCGAAGCATCCACTAAATGAACGATATAATATAGACACTCTTCGAAATGAAGTTAGGCATATGACCAAGCATATGCGACCAATTTTCGTTAGTACGGATGGAAAAGTTCTTTTTCCAGAATTACAAAAAATCGAGCAATAAAGTTCCCAAAAGAACAAATCAGGCAGAGCCTCTTAAATCAAATCTTATCTCTCTTTATTTTCCACTTACTTTCCTGATGATTGCAAAGATAGCTTCTACAAAATCCTCTATCGATTTTGACTGATCCCCAAGAACTTGAAGTTCCTTGTTTACATCTATGTTTTTATAGAACTTGCCTGGAGATGCCATGACCTCATCCCAAATTTCTTTTGCAACTGAGCCAGAGGCACCAATTGGAATCGGATATTTCCCCAATGATTTTGAAATCTCGAACTCCTCACGCATACCAGTGGCGGGTATAAGTTGATTCGTATCTGTGTCCAATTTGTTGCCGCAGATGAAAATGGTAAAACCAACGTTCTCAATCATTTCTATGCGATAACGCGTCCACAATTCAGCGCGGGGAATTCCCTGTGGAGGAGTTTGTGGAAATGGCCGTAAAGAAATTCGATCACTGGTTTTACTATTAATATCCTGGTAAATTTGCTCCATTGCACCGATAATAATTGCACCGCCTATTCCTAAACCAAAGCCGGAGGTCAGGTTGTAGCCGTGCTTGATGATATTAAGACCTATAAGGCGCGCAAGTTTCTCAATTTGTTCACGCCCCAAAGGGGAAAAATCGTGAGCGCTTCCTGAAACGAAAATACTCTTGACATGCGTGCGCTTTTTCAATTCACCCAGAATTTCGGTTATCTGCCCAAAGTCGTCTATTAACAACGTTTGGATACCATAACGCTTTAGATCCTCTATTCTTAAAGCTAGTTTGCGGCATTCGTATTCATAATCAGCTTTTGCCGCTCCCTTATTCCCACACTTTTGAGGCTGCCTCATGATGCAATAATGTGTTTTAACATTCTGCCCAAGCAGCGGGCGGATACGACTGAGAATAAAATCGATATTAGGGTCGGTAAAGCTAAATCCAAGAAATAAAAATGTCTTAGCAATAAGGTCGCCTTTCAGCATCTCTGTAAAAAAACCTCGGCTGAGATGAAATGTTTCGTAATCCTCTTTAGTCAGTACCGTTTCGGTTGGGTCATCCTTATCTCCATGCATTTTATACAAAACAGCATCGCGGCCTGGCTTGGTTAAGGTCAAATTTTCAATTTTAACTTTGGTATCAAGGATTTTATGGGCTTCTCGATAGGCATCCTCTAATAGTTTATCGTAATTGGTGGTCCATAGCGTATGGATAGGCAACGATGCAATTAACCGGTGATTTTCACTTATTCGAGCATCTTTTGCAAATTCCTCTACCAGTAACCGTGTGACTCTACCGCGGTTTCGATCCATGTTTACTTTGTACTGTGCAAGGGAGATAAGGTCCGATTCTTTTTCAATATCTAGTCCCAGCTCATCCGCAATAGGTTGAAGGAGTGTTTTCCAATTACTGTAACCCCCAGGGATCGATAGTCCGGCTCCAACGAAGACAGCGGCAACTTCTCTCTCTATCTCCTCGGAGTAGTGGTGGTAAAAATTCTCAAAAGCGTGACCAATAGGCAACATAGTTATAACCTCCTCTTCTATTTGGAAATCAATTTTGCATATGAAGCGATTATAAGGAAAATTCATAGGAATGTCAATTAAGGGCAACGCATAATGCATAGTTCTGTGTTTTCATGAAAGTTTTTAGAATACACTTTCCTTGAAGCCCCGAAAGAAGAAGGAGACAAAATACTGGTTGAACTGGAAAAAATGGTGCAGGCGTATAAATAGAGCCCACAGAACACACTGAATACACTGAAATACGAATCTGCATGATTGAGCCGGAAATTTTACATCCGGTAGGGGCAGGCCCCCGTGTCTGCCCCTGATAGAATAGTTGATTTTATTGGCCTTTAACCCACAAATGACGCCAAGGACCGCGAATAAAAATCTATCCACGTACGGCGATTACACGGATTTACACTGATTTTTAGCCACAAAGGCACACTAAGAGATGGACAACGATCAAGCGGATTGCATATTCGGAATTCTTAACATCCTGGCTTGAGCCGACTCCATAATGGAATCTCTCACATACATACTCGCATTCAGTATCTCGATTCCGATTAACTCACCACTTTCATTTAATTCTGCCGTGATGTTTGGGCTAAGTTCCACGCTTCCTGCCTCCGGCTCATCGGAGATGGCCAGGTGCAAAATATCGTTGTTTTCGAAATATTCCATATGTACTTTATTCATTTTTATACCTCCCGGTCCGAAGGCGAAAGTTAATTTTTATCATAAAGCGGAAAAGATTGCAACAATAAACCGCGAAAAAATTCCCCGTCCACAGATTACACGGATTTACACTGATTTTTTGCCACAGAGGTCACGGAGGACACAGAGAGAAAGAATAACTCCGAATATTTGACATCAGAAACCATTTATGTTAAATTCTAACCCCAGCCACTATTAAGGAGATTTATATGATTGACGATCTAACTCAACAGGAAGCTGATGCACTGCTTGAAATGCCAAAAATTCCAAAAGAAAAACGTACCTACTTTTTTCCCGGTAAAGGTACTAAACTCACCATTCCCTTTTTATCCAGCGATTATAAAGAGGAATTCCTCCTCGATATAAGCCGGTATGAAATCAAGGTTTCAAAAATCACCTATCAAAACAGGGCAAAAAAAATATTCCCTTTGAGACGCCTCGATGTAGATGGCCCTCCCCATAAAAATCCTTTTACTGAAAAAGTTCCTCTTCCTTTATTGGCGCCTTATAACGGGGCGGATATCGGTTGCCCGCATCTGCATCTTTATATTGAATCATATATGGATAAATGGGCAATTCCGGCTGAGATTGCCCTTGATCTCAGGGTAAATGATTTATTTGAAAACATGTTGGTTTTTTCCAAATATTGTAATATAATTAATCTACCGACAATAGAGAACCAGGACCCAGAGTGAGCCATGAAAAACTTGATCGATGATTATTTGAAGTGGTTGAAGGAAAAAATCGTCATAAACCCCATCGGCGAATGGTTCGAAATAACCACCCCTTTTTTAAATAGGCATAATGATTATATCCAGATTTATGTCAAAATCGAAAATAACGACCGCATCATCTTAACAGACGGCGCCGATACTTTAAATGACCTGGAACTAAGCGGCTTCAATCTTAATTCCCTACGAAGAAAAAAAGAACTGGACATTATTCTAAACGGCTTCGGCGTGGCCCTGGATGAAAAAAAGCTGGTTACGATTTCAGACAAACGCTCCTTTCCTGGAAAGAAACATAACTTGATCCAGGCCATATTGGCTATCGATGATCTATACGTATTAACCGAGCCCAAATTCATTTCTTTCTTTTTGGGAGATGTGGAAAAGTTTTTATTGTCCAATGATGCCCGGTTCTCAAAAAATGTCATTCTACAGGGTGTGAGTTCCTTTCATCACAAATTCGATTTACTAATACCGGCATCGAAAGAATCGCCGGAAAGAATCGTAAAAATAGTCAACAGCCCCAGGAAACAAACAATTACATCCCTTATATTTTCTTTTGAAGACACGAAAAAAGTCAGGGCAAACGAAGGCATCGTTATTATCAATGACCTGGAGAAACCTGTTCCCGCGGAAATCACCGGCGCACTCAAGGAATATAATATTTTCCAATACTCCTGGAGAAAAAAAGAAGAACTAAAGTCGAAATTACTCTATTAAATAAGCCGCAAAGAACGCGAAGGACCACGAAAAAAAATCCTTGGCACCCTAAAAAACGACATCTGGCACAAAAAATCGATATGTGGCCCAAAAAATCGACATGCAGCACAAAAAAACGACATGTGGCGAAAAAAAACGATAAACAGCGCAAAAGATTGACATGCGGCACAAAAGATCGACATGCAGCACGAAAAATCGATATGCGGCAAAAAAAAACGACATGTGGCACAAAAACTCGATTCCCGGCACAAAAAAATTAATGAATACGAAACTTTAAACCGATATATCCGTATGTACCTTATTAAAACAATTTTAATCGATCGTGAGGTGAATTATGGATAGAAAAAAGTTTCTCAAACAAATCGGCGAAAAATTGCAGGGCATCCGCAAATCCGTATTCTTAAAAAATACAGAAATGGCCGACCGCATCGGTATCGATAGAACCACTTACCATAAATACGAACA
>JAUPLE010000276.1 GCA_030837085.1 Acidobacteriota bacterium
GTACGGCCATTGCATATGGGACAGCTCCGGGACATGGCGCGGTTTTTTTATGGTGAAAATACAACACTCTACAAAGAATTCGATCAAATGGTATGGCAGGAGGAAATTGCCGCCAAAGTGGGAGGTACACCTCTCACTGCGCTCCTGGTGATCGCCTATTTCGAAATCTTCCGGGAATTCGATACCCGGTTTTATATGTACAATATCATTGTTATTTTTATCCTTATCCGGGTATGGAAGCAAATTAAAGAGAAAAATTTCAATATGGATATGCGGACGTTTTTCAAAGGCGCCAGGTCGAAAATAGTGTTAAAAGAAGAACCTAAAGCAAAAGAAATTTACGATGCGCTGACGCTGCTTTCCTATGAACATATGGATAAAGGACGCATTATGAAAGAATCCGACATTATGGGTGTTTTTGAGAAATTTACCGCATTAGTGGAGGGGAATTGTTCGCGGGAAGAAGAAGCGGAACAGTGGTTGGCGCGAATGAAAGAAGATCATTTGCTGGTTTCCGCCGGACCCGGGGAATACGTGTTTATCCATTCGACGGTAATGGAATACCTGGCGGCCCGCTATATCGTGGAAAAATGGAATGATCCCCTTTTTCTTGAAAATGTTTTTACAAACAAAGCATATATCAATCACCTGGCGCAAAAAGATACAGCTTTTTTTAATACGGAAATACTTCCCATTGCCGTGGGCAGCGGCATAAAAAACGGCGCCCGGATTTTACAATTTATAAAGGGTCGCATTCAACAAGCAACGGACAAGGAAACGAAGAATCGTTTTTACCTCCTGGCGTTGAAATCCCTGGTGGAATTTGAGAGTTATATCGACCGGCAGTATAGGGAGAAACGGTTGGATTTCCTGCACACGGAAATGGAAACTGAAATCGAATCCCATTGGTCGGCGGTGGATTGGGTGTATACATATCTTCAGGGTATCATACTCGGGAAAGATAAAGAAAACCTGAAAACATTAATGGAAAGCTTCAATACAATCTCCAGGCTCAGCAGGCCCTATTTTTTGGAAAGATATGTAAACGTCGATTTGTTTCTGGATGGGGATTCGGAAATCATTTCCATTAGAGAAGAGCTTTTATTAAAACTGATAAACAAGGAAATCATAGATCAGTGGATTCTCACCTGGGGTAAAACAGAAGAGGAAGGAATTAATTATTTAGCTATGGATTCCCTCCAGTACCACCCGGATGACAGAAATTTCAATTATTACCGGCACTTAATCGGTAAAGAGTTAATCGGTTTTTTCGGCAGCCCGAACTTCAAGCATTCCGGACCTGTAACTGCGTGCGCCTTTTCCCCCGATGGCAAGACCATCCTCTCCGCCTCCAGGGATAATACCGTAAAGCTCTGGGATGCGGGTAGCGGCAAGGAGATTCGGTCCTTCAACGGGCATATGGATTCTGTTACCGGCTGCGCCTTTTCACCCGATGCAAAGACCATCCTCTCCGCTTCCAGGGATAATACCTTAAAGCTCTGGGATGCGGGTAGTGGAAAGGAGATTCGGTCCTTCAACGGGCATATGGATTTTGTTACCGGCTGCGCCCTTTCCCCCGATGGTAAGACCATTCTCTCCGCCTCTAACGATAATACCTTAAAGCTCTGGGATGCGGGCAACGGAAAGGAGATTTGGTCTTTCAACGGGCATATGGATTCTGTTACCGGCTGCGCCTTTTCGCCCAATGGGAAGGCCATCGTCTCTGCTTCTCATGATAATACCTTAAAGCTCTGGGATGCAGGCAACGGAAGGCAGATTCGGTCCTTCAACGGGCATATGGATTCTGTTACCGGCTGCGTCTTTTCACCCGATGGCAAGACCATTCTCTCCGCCTCTAACGATAATACCTTAAAGCTCTGGGATGCGGGCAACGGAAAGGAGATTTGGTCCTTCAACGGGCATGCGTCATATGTTCACGGTTGTGCCTTTTCACCCGATGCAAAAACTATAATCTCCGCTTCTTTTGATAAGACTATAAAGCTCTGGGATGCGAACAACGGAAAGGAGATTCGGTCATTCAAGGGGCATAAAGATTCTGTTCGTGGCTGCGCCTTTTCGCCCGATGGCAAGACCATTCTCTCCGCCTCCAACGATAATACCTTAAAGCTCTGGGATGCGGGGAGTGGAAAGGAGATTCGTGCCTTCATCGGTCATACGTCATATATTCACGGTTGTGCCTTTTCACCCGATGCAAAAACTATAATCTCCGCTTCTTTTGATAAGACCATAAAGCTCTGGGATGTGGAGAGAGGAAAGGTGATTCGTTCCTACACTGGGCATATGTCATCTGTTTATGGTTGCGTCTTTTCATCCGATTTAAAAACCATCCTCTCCGCATCTGATGATAGTGCCTTAAAGCTCTGGGATATAAAAAGTGGAAAGGAGATTCGGTCCTTCAACGGACATACTTCATCTGTGAACGGATGCGCCTTTTCGCCCGATGCAAGAACCATCCTCTCCGCATCTTCCGATAAAACATTAAAGCTATGGCATGCAGGGAGCGGGAGGGAGATTCGTTCCTTCACCGGGCATACGTATCCTGTGAACTCCTGTGCTTTTTCGCCTGATGGAAAGGCCATCCTCTCCGCCTCTTATGATAATACCTTAAAGCTCTGGGATGCGGACAGCGGAAAGGAGATCCGCTCCTTCACCGGACATAAGGATTTTGTGACTGATTGCGTCTTTTCGTCCGATGGAAAGGCCATCCTCTCCGCCTCTGGAGATAATACCTTAAAGCTCTGGGATGTGATAACCGGAAAGGAGATTCGTTCCTTCACGGGACATAGAGCATCTGTTACCGGATGCGTCTTTTCGCCCGATGGAAGGATCATCATCTCCGTATCAAGGGATTATACCTTAAAGCTCTGGGATACGAAAAGCGGAAAGGAGTTAAAATCAATGAATCTACTGTGGATACCATATCGTATTTCCGTCTCTTCCTCCCGCGATTGGTTCATTGTCATTACCGCGAACCTGAACGGAACCGTGACCATGTTCGATTTTAGCGACATAATGGTAAAAAAGTAACCGCGAAGAACGCGAAGGACCGCGAAGTAATTTTTTTTGCCCGTCCCTTAATCCCCTTGCCGGGTGATGTCCCTGTGCCCTTCTTTTTGAACTATTCGAATTTTTCGAATAGTTGCTTTTTCCTGTAATTCACCGCTGTTGAATATTTCCTTAAGATGGTAATTAATCGTATTCACTTCAACCTCGAATAGTTCAGCCATCATTTTCTGGTTGAGCCAGAGGGTCTCGTCCTGCAAAAAAACTTCAAGTTTTATTTTCCCATCGGCTGCGGAGTATAAGACAAAAGGTTTACTTACTTCCAAACGGCTATTATTATCATCGGCAGGTAAAATTAAAAAATTATCCGGTTGCACATCATTCATGGCACTATTTTAAACGAAAAATAAAAAAATTTCAATTCCCTCTTTCGCGAGCCTGCGATTGTCTGCCCGATACCATTTTCATAACCGTTTCGTAGAGAACCATAAAAACCTCTTGGTGTACCTTGGTGCCTTGTACTGGCGTGCCTTGGTGGCTATTTTCATGAAATATTTATTACCCGTCCCTTAATCCCTCCTTGATCATTTTAAAGCCGGATTAGGGGCCCTGGAAGATGGAAACGACCATACGGAAGTTGGAAGTGACCATTTGGATCTTGGAAATGACCAGTTGGGAGTTGGAAGTGACCATTTGGAATTTGGAAAAGGCCATACGGGAGTTGGAAGTGGCCATTTGGTTTTTGGAAAAGGCCATTTGAAAGTTGGAAGTGACCATTTGTTTCTTGGAAAAGGCCATTTGGAAGTTGGAAATGACCATTTGGTTTTTGGAAACGACCATACGGGAGTTGGAAGTGACCATTTGGTTTTTTGAAACGACCATACGGGAGTTGGAGGTGACCATTTGGTTTTTGGAAGCGACCATACGAGAGTTAGAAGTGACCATTTGGTTTTTGGAAGCGACCATACGGAATTTGGAAGTGACCATTTGGTTTTTGGAAACGACCATACGAAATTTGGAAACGACAAAATGGTTTTTGAAATCGAGCAAACGGAATTTTGAAATGTCTGCCCCCCCTCTCAAGTACACCCTTCCCCACTCCATGCAAAGAAAACGCATAACAAAAATAGGCTATAGGCCCACATAACACACAGAGCGGGCGGCGCCCGCAACCCAAGAAGGCCCTACGGGCCATTTTTCGTCGCCCTTATTGGGGCGACGAGGATTCTCTTACCAAAATCTTTGCCAAAAAAAACAGGAGTTTGCTTATAGTATCACAGAAGACACGGAAAGGTTGATAATCCAAATCTACGCCACATGCAAAGTCAAAGTACATCTCATCCCCAAACCCATTTGTTCTTTTTGAATTTATTTATTATAATTAAGGCACCAAAGGAGGTACTCAATGAGACAGATACTTTATAAACATATTTTTCTTTTATTAACACTGGCGCTCCTGGTGCAAATCCCTGCCATGGGCAAAGAACCGAAAGAAAAAATCCTGGATATGACCTATGCCTTCAGCAATGATTCGATATACTGGCCGACGGGGAAAGCGTTCAAATCGGAAAAAGTGTTCCGGGGCATCAATGATAAAGGCTGGTGGTATGCTTCCAATGACTACAGCGCCAATGAACACGGCGGCACCCACGCCGATGCCCCCATCCATTTTGCCCAAAATGGAAAGACCATGGAACAAATCCCCCTGGAAGAATGGATCGGCCCGGCTGTGAAAATCGATGTCACCACTCAATGCGCCCAAAACCGCGATTACTTACTCTCCGTGGAGGATATTAAGAATTTTGAAAAAAGATATGGGAAAATCCCGGGAGGCGCCTGGGTGATTATGTACACCGGCATCGATACCCAATATTACCCGGATAAACGAATGGTGCTGGGAACGGATAAAACCGGCGGGGAAGCAGTGGAGTATTTAAGTTTCCCTGGCTTTTCCAGCGAATCCGTCGCATATCTCTTAAAAGAGCGGGACATTAAAGGCATTGCCCTGGATACCCCCAGCATCGATTATGGAAAATCGAAAGATTTCCCGGTTCACCGTTTGTTATGCGGGGCCGGGAAGCTGGCGGTGGAAAACATTGCCAACCTGGATAAACTGCCGCCTGTTGGCGCGATGTTATATGCCATCCCCATGCAAATTAAAGATGGAACAGGCGCGCCGGTAAGAGTTTTCGCCGTCTTGAAAGATCGATAAGCATAGTTGATTAAGGCAACCCGGAAGCTCTATGATTTTCCGTGCCGCTTTTTCCAATTTATTCCGCCTCAAGAAAAAATTATTGACCCTCGATAATATTTTTCCCCCCGTGCATTGCCAGGTTATTTAGGCAAGATATTAAATTATTTAGCCTAAATAATCAATTATCTTGCCTAAATAATTAACTTTTTAGGCAAAAAGATTCCCAATCGACCCGGACAAATATGATTTCCCGCCTGGAAATTTTACGATTCAACCGTGAAATTCACCGCTCCCCGGCAGCAAACACCCCAAAACCTCTCACTATAAAAAAATGTCCTGCTTAAGGTTGCTTAACACAACCCTAAGCAGGACGATACTTGTACTTGGAGGGAAAACAATGCGACCTAATAATCACATGAGTATACAAAGCAATTTATATGCCAATCAATGAGTTTTTACCCGGGAGAAGGGATGTCCCAGGGATGCGCGATAAATCTTACTTTTGATTTCTTGCCCGGCGTTGATTTTTCCCTGTCCGCCCCGGGGTGTAAACAAAAAGCCCTTACAAATTGTAAGATTGTAAAGTCAAAAAACATATAAAGTATATTGACACGCCCCAGGTAATAATTTATAATCCACCCATGCTATACCTTTTATATTTACGAAATGGATTTATTAAGAAATTCCCGCTGGATAAAGAGACCATCCTGGTAGGAAGATCAACCGATTGCGACCTCTTCCTTGATGAATCTTTTGTGTCCAAGAAACATGCCAAAATAACCGTCCTTAAAGAGCACATTCTCATCGAAGATATAGGCTCCACCAACGGGATATTTACCGATTCCACCCAGGTGCAAAAAGCCGTCGTAAAATTGAACCAGTGCTTCCGCATCGGTTATATAAACTTTTTCCTGAAGGAAGGCAACGCCCGGGAATTCGTTCTCTCTGAGAAAATACAGCCGGTTCTGAGACGCATATCCGATATATTTTCCGTCAATCCCGACGAAACCCAGGAAGCCATCAACCTCTTGTACTCCGAGCCCCTGGTGGAACTGCTCCAGATCGGCTTCAAAATACAAAAATTTACCGACCTATTCAAACATGCAGAAGACTTATTAAATGGCACCCTAAAGAAAGGATGCCTGCTGCTGCTGTCTCAAAAAGGGAAAAACATAAAAATAGAATCCCAATGGAATTACCACGAAAAAGATAAACCCCTGATCGATCAATTACTAAAGACCCGGGATTTTTTTCAAAAGCCCTTAACCAACCATCCCGTCGACTCATTTTACGCCTGTTCCTTCCCCATCATTTCCAGCGGCCAACCCCTGGCGCTGATATACCTGGTCCCTTCCGATTCCCCGCTGCCCAAAAAGGTCCTCTATTTCCTGGAAGACATCTCCATAGAAATTTCACTCATCGATTCACTGATCGAACAAAACAAAGCCGGCACGGAAAGCGGCCCGGATATACACGGGCGACGGGATAGACAGGGGCCTGAAATCATTACCGCTAACCCAATAATTTTAACCCTGCTGTCGAAATGCGAAAAGATTGCTGCCAGCGATCTCTTTGTTATAATCGAAGGGGAGACCGGCACCGGTAAGGAGTTATTTGCAAAGTTTCTCCATTCCCGGTCCCGCAGAAACGCCGGGAATTTCGTGGCGTTGAACTGCGCCGCTATCCCTGAAAATCTCATGGAAACCGAGATGTTCGGACATGAGAAAGGCGCTTTTACCGACGCCCGGAACCGCCGCATCGGGAAACTGGAACTCTCTTCCGGCGGCACCCTGGTGCTGGATGAAATCGGCGATATGCCCACGAGTTTACAGAAAAAGTTGTTACGGGCCATCCAGGAAGGCCAATTTTTCCGGGTAGGGGGCAATGAACCCATAAAGGTCGATCTCAGGATTATCTGTCTCACCCACAAAAATATCAAGGAACTATTGAAGCAGGAACGATTCAGGGAAGATTTGTATTACCGCCTGGCCCATGTCACCTTAACCATCCCGCCCTTACGCGAAAGAAAAGAAGATATCATCCCCCTGATTAACCATTTTGTCGATATCTTTTCCAGGGAAAATCAAATCTATATCAAAGGCTTTTCCGATGAGTGCATCAAAGCCCTGGAAAACTACGATTGGCCCGGCAACATCCGTGAATTGGAAAATGAGATCAAAAAAATAATTGCCATCTCCGAAAATAACGATGTCGTGGACCTCGGTCTATTGAAAGAAGAGATCGCTGCTTTTTATAAAAGCCTGGTATACGAGGAGCCCGGGAATGGCGATGAGGAACGAAAACAAATCCTGGAGATGCTGCAAAAATATAACTGGAATAGAACCCGCGTCTCCAGGGAACTGAACATCAGCCGACCAACGCTCTATGAAAAATTGAGAAAATACAATATCAACTGAAGGAAAACCTTTTTACCAATCCATTCCCCTAAACTCTTTTCGTAATAAAAAAAGGAGATGTTTAAAAAATGAGCCGGGATTACAGGACTTTTACCAATGTGACCATTTTCGTTTGCGCCGTGTGCGCAGTAAGCGCCATGCTTGTCGGCTTGCCGCTGAAGTTGAACGCACAAAACCTACCAAACCCGCAGGGCCAGGAAGAGAATCCCGTCAAAGAATATGTCGAAGTCATCAATGTCGAAGTTATTGTCCGGGCGCTGCGCGGCGACCAGCCCGCGTCCGGGTTACCCCAGTCCATCTTTACCCTTTATGAAAACGGCAAAAAACAAAAAATAACCAGCTTTATGGAAGTTCGCCGTAAAATCGGTTTAACCGGTAAAATGGAGCAAACCGGTGAAACGCCGCAAGCGGGGCAGGTGCAGGAAGCAGTCGAGTTGACGGAAGCAATTCCCAAACGCCTGTTTTTCATCTATACCTGGATATCCGAGCCCGGGTCCCGCTGCCCGGAAGCATTGGATTACTTTTTTGAGCATATTTACCGGGAAGGAGATTATGCCCTCGTTATCGTAAAAGACCAGGCCTTTAAAATGACCCGGCCAGATGAGATTCCCAAAACCCTCCCGCAAATCAAAAATAAAATCGAGGAAAACGCCCGCTTGACAAAAAGAGAAAACGACCGGATACGGGAAAACGCCGACCTGTTGCTGAGAGATTTCGAAGTAAAATTTAAAAGCCTGGAACGGCCGTTCGCAGGGAATGAAAAAATGGCTGAAGAAAGCAAACGAGCGCTAGTGGAACGGCTGACCACCGGGTACCGGGCCCTCTGGAATGAGTATAAATATAAAAACGCGTATTTAGATACAGGGAAGCTGAAGGCCATTGCCTCCTCTTTAAAAACAGTGAATTTACAAAAATGGGGGTTGGTGTTTTACCAACGGGAGACGTTCCCCCAATTTAACCCCGAAAGCATTTTTATCGAAAGAAACGAATCCTTTGATAACCTGATGGAACTGAGGACCATGTTTGAGACCCTGGCCAGGGAAATGAAAGCGCCTTCCCTTTCCCTATCGCAGTTAGACGGGACCAGGCAAGCATTTATCGAGGCCAATGCCACGTTCCATCTTTTACTCTTCGAGAAACATTCCACAGGGCAGCCGGGGCGATACATCACCGATGATTATATCCATTCCGACTGGCAAACCGCCTTCAAGAGTATCAGTGAAGCCACCGGCGGAGACGTTATCGACAGCGACAAACTCCAGGATTCCCTGCAGCAGGCCGTAGACAAAGAAGATATTTATTACCGGCTGACCTATGAGCCCAGGATAACCGCGGACAATATCGCCCGGGAAATCGAAGTGAAAGCCGCCGAAAAAAGCCTCAATTTGTTATACAATCGCGAGGTAATCTTACAAAAAGCCAATGAAATAACCATCGATAATTTCTCCTTTACCCATCCTATCCTTGAATTTACCCTGGATCATTACCAACAATTATTTGACGGTCAGCGGCTGTACGGGGATATCGAATTCACACTGACCGCCATTGACCCCGTGGGCAAGAAGATAAGCATCAAAAAAATCTTTGAACCCGCTGAAGAGGAAATAACCTACGCATTGAAACTCAATTTTCCCCACGGCGGCAAATATACCCTGATTATCGAAGCCCTTGACCGGCAAACAGGTAAAACAGCCCTGTACAGCGAGGAAATCAAAGCGGCTGAAGTCTCCATAACTGCATTCGCCGATTCCGTTTTAATTACAGAGGTCCATGAAAAAGACCCGGCTGTCGACATTTATGGCAAAAACAAATTAAAAGCGCTCCTGGCTATTGCCGCGGAATATTGTGAAAAATTAAAGAATGCCACCTATTATTTTACCTGCCAGGAAAAAATCACGGAAAGCTCTTTTGCCCGGCAGCAAGAGGTGAGCAGCGACACCTATATTTACGATTACCAGATCATCATAGAAGATAACGGGAAAATAACTGAGAAACGCTCTGTAATCGAAAACACCGCCTATAAAGATGACCTGCCAAAAATCAAAGAAAGGGCGGAGATAAATGAAGTCCGGGATTTAGTCATAACAAAATTTTATTCCCGCTATCCCTTTTTAATGCCTGTAACCATATTGGCCCGGGAGAATCAAAAATACTTCCATTACCGGCTCCTGGTTGAGGAACAAATCGGCGGCCGGCAAACCTTTAAAATAAGTGTGGAACCCCGACAAAATAATTTAGGAGCCATCAATTACGGCGTCGTATGGGTCGATGCAGTGGATGGCTCGGTAATCAAAATCGAATTAAATCCCCGCGCCATAAGTGGAATAGAGCGGCTCCAGGAAACAGCCGGACGGAAGGGAATGAAGCTCAAGATAACCGACTCCCACTGGTACGAAATAAAAAAGGGCGGCGTCCGTTTCCCCAACCGGACAGAAATCCATGAAGCTTACCTGGCCCCCCCGGCGCCTGGGCCTGAAAGCCTGGGGCCATCGGCCTCATTGGAAGAAACCAGGACCATTTTTTCCTACTCCAACTATCGATTTTTTAAAGTCAATGTGAACGTTGTCGATACCCGACATAATTGACTTCTCAATCTCTCAAAACATTTTCTCACGGAGAAAAAAAGTTTTGACAAAAATCATAAAATAGCCTATAATGGCAGCGGATAAAAAAATGCCGATGTAGCTCAGTTGGTAGAGCGCTTGATTCGTAATCAGAAGGTCGGCGGTTCAAATCCGCCCATCGGCTTTTTCAACTTTACTAGATAATTAGGAGCAGCAAGCCATGAAACATAATGTGTGGAAACTATTTTTGATTTTTATAATGGTCGGCCTAACAGCCACGATCGGATGCAAAAAGGGAGAAAAAGAATTTGACATCACTGACGGTAGTTGGGGGGTTACCCTCAAGACTGCCAACGCCACCTCCGGCTGGGTGTATCAGTTCGTGGGCAGCAAAGAGTCGGGGACCATATATTATAACAATGTAAATCTTGGCACCTATACAGTTTCCGGAGATACAGTCAATTTTACAACCAATCACAGCGACGAAGAAGACAATATATATGTCTATGTATACAACGGTGTGGTTAACGACTATTATTCAATGAGCGGTACGTTTGTTATTAAACCTCCGAGCGGAGGTATCGTTACCGGGACCTGGTACGCCGCGAGGTAAATCATCGGTCGCTAGAAAAAATAAAGGAGAAACCAATGAAAAAAAAGATTACAGTCATGGTAGCCATGTTTATCGGACTCAGTTTATTGATGAACACCGGCTGCAATAAGACTAAATATGATATAACCGGTGCATGGAGGGTCAATTACGTCCTGACATCCGCGGCTACTTTTGAAATGGGATTTACGGGAAGTCGGACTTCAGGCTATACGGTTTGGAATAACCAGATATCAGGGGAGTATAACGTGGCCGGCCAGGATATGGAGTTTGTCCTGAGAATTACTGTTTCCGCGGATGATGATACAAGAACAATCATATATTACTTCCTCGGTTCATTTGACAGCTCGGACCGTATGAGTGGAACACTAAAGGCTTACGACCTGGAAGACGAGGACTCGGCAATTAACGGCACCTGGTATGCCGAAAAATTGTAATCAGAAGCCTTGATTTTAAGATTTTTATTCTTTATAATACTGGATGATGGCAATAAATGTAGACTTTGAAAGAATGATGAACCGGTCGTGGATGAAAATGAATCCCATGACAAAGGACCATTTGAAATTATCGGATCTAAGTATAAAAAAAAAAACATCTTTAAATAATTTAAAAAAATAAAAGGAGACAAATAATGAGAAAGAGTATTTTATTACTGGCAGTGTTGAGCTTAATGGTGGTCTTGAGTTCATGTCAAAAAGCAGAAGAAGTGACCGTCACAAAATACTTCCAGGCCATGGAGCATAATGACAGGGATACCATGGCTGCGATGGCATATGAACCCAAAGATATCGAGTATAAGTCTTATGAAATTCTTCCCATCGACAAACCGGTAACAAAAGAATTGGAACTCCCGGCACTTCTTAAAAAGTTGGCTGATACTGAAAAAGGGAAAAAAGACCAGGTGTCGATAGCCATAGAAAAGGAAGAAGCCCTTTCGGAAGCAAAGGATGAATTGGACGAAGCCCGCGGCGGCAGGAAAGCTGAATTGCAAAACAAAGTCGCAAAATTACAGGCCGAATCTGATGCCGAAACCCAGAAAGTTCGTACAATGCAATTGGATATAAATAAACTCAAAAAAGCTATCGACCGTGAGAAGGCACTGATTACCCTTTCAACCGCATTGAGCGAGAACCTGGAAATGTTTACCGGTGAAACCACCAGCATCAAAGTAACAACCAAGGTCACCCTGCAGAATAACGAGGTAAAAAATTATATTTTCTTGCTGAGGAAAGATGCATTGAAATTAGAAGGGAAGCAGCAGTTGGGCCGGTTGGTTATTGTAAAACTCCTGACCGCCGAGGAATATGACCAGTCACTGAAGCAAAAAGATGAGGACTCAGGCGTCCCGGATGTACCGGCTAAAGAAGTCCAGGGATAAATAGTAAACTCTAAAACCAGGTTGGACCGCAAGATCGCAGGAAGGGAAAACATCGCGACTGCGGTTCCAACCTGCTGTAATATTAATATACTCCAATGCTATAACCGGACTTTTAAGGAGTAAATATGAAAGATTTAAGCGAGTTAATCGGAGCATTAGCCATTGAGGCCGCAAAGGAAAACAAGGAAGAAGCTTTCAAAAAAGTGATCCAGGCGATCGAGCTCTTTTATAAAGAGAATTTCTTTCTTGATAAATATGAAGTGGCCATATTTTTGGTCAATAAAGAGAAAACCGTGCTTTCCTTTGCTTGCCCTGAATACCTTGTCAATTCTGGGATGATCCCGGTCAGTTCCACCGAAGCTTTTATGGCCAGCATATTTCGAAGCGGTAGGGGGGTCATCGAGAATAACCTCCAACAGCAAAAGCATCTATCTGTATTTGAAATTATCCGTACGCCCGAAGGTGAACTCAGACCGATATGGAAAATGGTCGGCGCGTTAATTGCGGTGGAGACCGATAAAATCGGCGTCATTGAAATCTCAAGACGCGCCAAAAAACAGGAAGATGCGGGTGAAGATTTCATGGAAAGCGACCTGATGTTCCTGGAAAATACCATGAAAAAATTGGCGCCTTATTTAAAAAAAGTGCTGCCTGCCAATTTCAGGGGAAAAGTAACATGAGCATGAATCAGATAGATAAAATGAAAAGCAGGTTAAAACAAATTTTATTGGAAAAATCCGTTATATCCGGGAGGGAATTCAAGTTGGCCTCCGGCAAGACCAGTAATTTTTATGTGGATGCCAGGGTTACTACGTTGTATCCCGAAGGGGCTTATTTATGCGGTAAGATATTCCTGGAGATGCTGAAGGATTTCAAAGTCGATGCAGTGGGTGGTTACTCCATCGGGGCGGACCCGATTGTTACGGCGATTGCGGTGTTGGGTTTCCAGGAGAACAATCCTATCCCGGCATTTATTATTCGGAAAGAAGAAAAATCCCACGGCACCGGGAAGATTATCGAGGGTAATTTCCCCCAGAACGCCAGGGTGGCGATATTTGATGATGTAGTCACCTCCGGCGGTTCGATTTTGACAGGCGCCCAGCGGGTAATGGATCAGGGCGGTACAGTGGAAGTGGTAATGGCTGTCATTGATCGCGAGGAAGGCGGCAAAGAAAAAATCGAAGGCGCCGGTTATCAATTCCGCTCTATTTTCACCAAAAAAGAATTGATCCAGGCTGGCTAATCATTCTTACCTGGAAATTTCGCGTTCAAGGGGAAAGGAAAATTTCCTGGGGGTTGATATTTTTTTTTAAATACTATATACTTTAAACCTTGATTAATTTTACAACAAAGGAGCAAACTGAAGGAATTGGGGTGGGATGTGGGATGGTTTAAGGTAAACGATTCCTTGGTTTGAGAATTAGGAACATGGTCTATGTTATCTTATTAAACTGGAATGGCTGGAAGGACACGCTCCACTGTCTTGAAAGTCTCTTACGCAGCGATTATGGGGATTTCAGGGCCATCGTCTGCGATAACATGTCTTCGGATGGTTCTTTGGAAAAAATCAAAGCCTGGGCGGATGGGAAGCAACCGGCGGAACCGGAACCGGATGAACAGTTAAAGCCCCTGGTATTCCCCGTGGTTGAGAAGCCGGTCCCTTATGTAGAATATTTTCGGATTGATGCTGAAGCGGGTGGGAATTTAAAGGATGAAAATATTCCCCTGGTCCTGATCCAGAACGGTTCGAATGAGGGTTATTCTGTGGGTAATAATGTGGGTATCCGCTATGCATTAAAAAGGCGCGCGGATTATATCTGGCTGTTGAATAACGATACCCTGGTTAAAGGCAATACGTTAAAAGAACTGGTATATCGCTCGGAATCGGAAAAAGGTATTGGTGTATCAGGCTCGGTGATTTACCTGGCCTGGGAACCGTCGCAAATTCAAACATATGGTGGAGGTACTATTTCTCATTTTTCCGGGCGGGACCGTTTTATTCACTCGCCGGGGCCGGTGGAGTATGTAGCGGGTACGAGTCTTTTTGTAAAACGGGAAGTTTTTGAGCAGGTGGGGTTATTAGACGAGGGTTTTTTCTTTTATTGGGAGGATGTGGATTTTTCGCGTCGGGTAATGGAAGCGGGTTGGAAGTTGGTAGTGGCTGCCAATGCGGTGGTTTATCACAAGTTTTCAGCGTCTGTAGGGGGGCAGAGTTTAAAGTCCGACTTGTTTAAAGTGGCTTCACTTACCCGGTATTTTAGGAAGCATCGGAAGGGAGGTCGGTGGATTTTCCCGGTGATGTTTCATCTTTGTGGGATGTTGGTGAACCGGATTTTCCGTGGGCAGTTTAACCGGATCGGGCCGATTTTGAAAGCGGCTTATAGAGCGTTTATTTAAATAAAAGCTTTAGGAAGTCCAGAAACCCTTTCTCGAAAGGGTTTCTGGCCGCCGGAGGCAACAACTAGCAGCGGGTTCATTTTTATGTTAAAATATGGGCGATGAAAATTGCCATCGATTTAACCCAGATTGCCGCCGATAAAACAGGCGTCGGTATTTATGCCGTAAACCTGGTGCGGGAAATATGCAAGCTGAACAGTATTCCCGGGAAATTCCATTTCTTTTTCTTTGTCCAGGATAATGATGACGAATTCATTCCTTTATTAAATGAGTTTGCGAATGCGGGGAAAAACACCATTCTTCCTATCAAAAGCAGTATCTTCAGGAAAATGTTACCGAGGTTTTTTTTCGAACAGGTCATCCTACCCCGCCAATGCCGGAAAGCGGATATAGATCTTATTTTCTCTACTCATTATACCATCCCTTATTTCACACGCATCAAGCGCGTAGTGGCTTTCCACGATATGACCTTTTACCTCTTTCCCAAACTTCACCAGGGGATTAAAAAACTTTACTTTAAGACCTTGATTCCCCTCTCTACCAGGAAAAGCAGCGCTATTATCACGGTTTCCGAGTCTACTAAAAAGGATATATTAAGCCGGTTCAAACGCCTGGACCCGGATAAAATGAAGGTGATTCACCACGGCGTTGTCCCTTTTAAAGAGAAGCAAAAAGACCTGGACCATACCTGGGAAAAGGTCGCGGGAAGATTCCAATTAAGCGAAAGGGGGTATTTTCTTTTTGTAGGCACCCTGGAACCGCGGAAAAACATTATCGGTATTGTGGAGGCCTTTCATCAGGTGAGGCAAACGGATGAACTGTATAAGAAATATAAACTGGTTATCGTTGGCAAAAAAGGCTGGTTTTATAATGAAATATTTGAAACAGTCAAAAAACTGCAATTGGAAGAGGTGGTGATTTTCACGGGATATGTAAGCGAAGAGGAAAAACAGGCGCTGCTGTTGAATGCATTTTTATTTGTATATCCTTCTTTTTATGAGGGATTCGGAATTCCTATCCTGGAAGCCATGGCCGCTGGAATACCGGTAATTACGAGTAATGTTTCCGCACTGCCTGAAGTGGCAGGGGATTCGGCGCTCCTGGTCAACCCTTATCACTGGCAGGAGATTTCCACGGCTATGTTGAGACTATTGTCGGATCAAGCGGCTTATAAAAAATTGGCGCAAAAAGGGCTGGAACGGGCCGGGAAATTTTCCTGGGAGGAAACCGCCGCTAAAACCCTGGATCTATTTGAAAAACTAATCACAAACCGAAACAAATGAAACTAACCGTATCGATCGTTACGTTTAATAATGAAGCTTTTATCCGCGACGCTTTGAGCAGTATTGAAAAATCGACTTTACATCAACAAAACAAGTGTGCGGTGGTGGTAGTGGATAATTCATCAACGGATAAAACCAGGGAAATTATTTCCCGGGAATTTCCCCGGATCACGCTTATTTGTTCTGAAAACAGGGGGTTCAGTGCGGGGCATAATAAAGCGATCCGGCATGTACTGGAAAATGTGAATGGGAAACCGGACTACCATTTGATCATGAACCCTGATGTTTATTTTGGGGAAGAGGCGCTGGAAAAGCTGGTGGATTTTATGGAAGCCAATAAAGATGTCGGTCTGGTGATGCCGAAAATTTTATACCCGGACCACGGGGTGCAGTACCTGTGCAAATTGCTGCCTACGCCGTTTGATCTATTGGGACGACGTTTCATGCCAGGGTTTTTAAAAGCGCTTTTTAAGCAGCGGTTTGAGGAATACGAGTTCAGGAACCGCAACTATGATGAATTGATGGAAGTACCTCATTTGTCCGGGTGTTTTATGATGGTGCGGGCCAGGGTGTTTGAGAAGGTGGAGTTATTTGATGAGCGGTTTTTTATTTACCTGGAGGATGTTGACCTGTCACGGCGGATTCATGCTGAATTTAAAACGATTTATTACCCTGAAGTCCATGTTTTCCATCACTATCATAAGGGGTCTTATAAACGGCTTAAGCATTTAAAGTACCATGTCCGGTCCGCGGTTAAGTATTTTAATAAATGGGGCTGGTTCTTCGACAAAGAACGGAAAGAAATTAATAAAAAAGCAAAATGCCTCCGGCAGCCAGAAACCTTTTCGAGAAAAGGTTTCTGGACTTCCAAAAGCTTTTGATAGTTAAAAG
>JAUPLE010000277.1 GCA_030837085.1 Acidobacteriota bacterium
AAGATTACCGGAACCCAGGATTAATATCGCCACCGGTTTATCGACTTTCTTCTATGTGGCCCCCCCCTTGAACCTGAGCGCAGTACAACAAAAAAACCAGTCTTTTTTACAGACCGAATACTTGAATGAGTTAACCTGGGACGAAAACCCCCGTAACGCCGGGAAAAATGTTACCTACTACAGGGTGTACTTGTATGAAAATGGCCAGGCAAATCTCCTTGAACAAGTCGGCAGCTCGACGTATCAATACCGGCACCGGAATGCAGGCCTGCGCATCGAAAGGAAATACGGGATTACCTCAGTAACGTCGGACGGCGTTGAAAGTGTTCCCTTCACTTATACGATTAAATTCGGGGTTGAACAGTAATTCACAGCGGCGTACCGCGCCGCGGTACGCTGCGAATTACGAATCTCAACCTTGACGAAGACCGGGTTATCTGGTACTATCTAACATGCACAAAAAATTGATAGAGCTTCTCCCCGGGTTTAGAGGTAAAAAAATCATCGTCTGGGGCGACTTGATCCTGGATGAATACATATATACCACAACCAGCAGGATTTCCCGCGAAGCGCCGGTGCTGGTTACTGAATTCGAATCCAATGAATATATCCTGGGCGGCGCCGGCAACGTGGTCATGAACGTCAAAATGCTGGGCGCCGTCCCTATCCCGGTGGCCTTTATCGGAACCGGCTCCGACGGTAAAACATTAAAGAAAATCCTGGGGCAAAATTCAATTACAACCGATTTTTTGTTGGAACTGGATGAGTACCGGACGCCGAAAAAAAGCAGGATCCTCTCCGGTGGGGAAAATACCAAAAAGCAGCAGGTGCTCAGGATCGACACACTAAACAAAGCGGAAATCGGTAAAGCCGCTTATGGAAAAATCGAAGCCACCATCCGGGACCTTTTAAAAAATATCGATTATTTAATTATGTCAGATTATCTCTATAAATCCGTTATACCGGATGTTTTCAGCAGGATCCGCCAGCGCTTCCCGTCCAGGAACTTTATTATCGATTCCAGGGACCACTTGATGGAATTTAAAGATGTGACCATCGCTACCCCCAATGAACCGGAAATCAAAAAATTGTTCCCGGTAAGAAACTTCTTTTCGGAAGAAGAGTTCTACGAAGCAGGCGAAGAATTGCGAAACCGGTTGAATGCCGGGGGCATTGTTTTAAAGCGCGGTCACAAAGGCATGATGGTATTCGAAAAAGATAGCCCCGCGCAAAAAATCGACATCCATGGTTCCTCGCAGATCGTGGATGTCACGGGCGCGGGCGATACGGTGATATCCGTGGTGAGCCTGGCGTTATCCGCCGGCGCGGACTTGGTGTCCGCGGCCCAACTGGCCAATATCGCGGCCGGTATCGTGGTGATGAAAGAAGGCTGCTACCCTATCGGTCTTCAAGAACTTGAAAATGAGCTTAACTAAATTCTATCCCCTGGAAAAACTGGCGCCGGTGCTGGTGGAGCAGCGAAAAAAAAATAAGAAAGTCGCATTGGCCAACGGGGGTTTCGACCTGGTCCACATTGGCCATATCCGTTATTTAAAAGGCGCCAAAGAGACGGCGGATATCCTGGTGGTGGCCCTGAATTCCGACAGGTCCTTGAAAAAATTGAAAGGCGCTCACCGGGCCATCCTGGATGAGAATTCACGAATCCGCATCATTGCCGCTTTCGAATGCGTCGACTATGTTACTATTTTCGATGAACAAACCGTGGACCGGGTGCTGTTGACATTGAAACCGGATGTCCACTGCAAAGGCTCGGATTATACGGTGGATACGGTTCCTGAAAGAGAAACCGTAAAATCCTACGGCGGCTCCATCGCCATCGTCGGAGGCGACAAGGTGCGCTCCACCTCCCATATCATTACGCATATCAAGAACAGCGCTCACTAATTTAAAAAATCGTAGTTATTTGTAATGCCTGGAACAATGAACGAACCGGAATATAAAAACATTGCTATCCTGAGGTTGTCGGCCCTGGGTGATATCATTCACACCATGCGGGCTTTCACCCTCTTACGCGAGGCCTATCCCCACGCGAAAATAAGCTGGTTCGTGGAACCCGTGGGCGCCAGGTTATTGAAAAATTTCCAGGGCATCGACCAGGTCATTGAAACGGACTTCAAGCAAAAGGGCCTGGCGAATAAAATAAGAGAAATCAAGCGTATTCGTTCCCTATTCGGCAAAACAAAAACCTTTGACCTGGTATTGGATTTCCAGGGGTTGTTGAAATCTGCCCTGTTGGCCCGGCTCCTGGACGGCAAGGTGACGGTAGGATTCCACAAAAAGAATTTAAGAGAGCCGTTGGCGCGTTTCTTTTACCAGCGGACAGTGAATTTTTTCTATGAAAACGGCCGGGATGACCTGGCCGACCCGGCCGGACACATTAACCACGCCCACCATGTGGTGCTGAAAAACATTCACCTTGCTAATTTCAACGGTCGCATCGCGGCGCTCACGCCGCCGCCCCTGGAAATGGATTGGGACCGGGTAAAGGTTCAATTGGCCGACCTGTCGCCCTGGGAGAAAGATGTCCGGGAATTCCTGGCGCGCCATGGACTGGTAGATCATAATTTCCTGGCGCTGAATGTGGGCGGCGGCTGGGAATCCAAATTACTCTTCCCCGGGCAATATATCGATATTGTGAACGGAGTCAGGGAGAAATACGGCTGCCGGGCGGTTATCCTATGGGGTAATGAGAAAGAACAAAAAGTGGCGCAAGAGGTTTCTCAGAAGACAGGCGCGGTCATGGCGGATTTTTTTAATTTCAGTCAATTACTCCTTTTTCTCCGCTGTGCCCGTGTACTGGTCAGCGGCGACTCGCTGCCGCTCCACCTGGCAGACCTGGTGAGAACGCCTTCCGTGGGGATATTTACCGCTACATCGCCTTTTAGAAACGGCTCTTTATTGCCGGGGAGTATTTCTATTTATGAGAAATTACCCTGCGGTTTTTGTTATAAGAAAAAATGTGGTACAATAGACTGTATTAAGAATCTAAAGATAGACAAAATAATTCAAGCCATCGGGACCTTATATGAAAAATTTCATTGAGCTTATCATTAAATATCGTGCGACCGTGGGTATTGTGTGTTTAATCGTACTCCTGTACCTGGCCGAGCCCAGTCCGTTATCGCTTTCCATCGGGTTCTTTTTTATTACGGCCGGGATGTTTTTCAGGGGGTGGGCAGCGGGTTTCATTAACAAGGATAATGAACTGGCTACCAAAGGCCCCTTTGCACTGACACGAAACCCACTGTATTTCGGGAATTTTATCCTGGGGATAGGAATCGCTATTGCGGGGAATAATCTATACTCGTATGCCATCTTCCTGGTTTTCTATTTACTTTTCTTTCCTTTTTTAATGACTATTGAGCATAAGCGTTTGAGGAAGAAGTTCGGGAAACAGTATCAAAAATGGGCCAAGGGTTCGAATTCTTTTTTCCCTAAATTAAAAAAGGTGGACTGCCACGGGTTTAACATCTCCTTTTATATGAAAAACAAAGAGTACCGGGTGTTGTATTTTTCTCTTTTTATTGTGGCGGTCATGATATTGAAAGTATTGAAACTTATAAAGCGATTGTAGCCTTTAAAAAGTGTTTCCGGTTAAGTGTTTGCGGATATTTCCCACGTGATTGGCGTGTCCCAGGAGGGTTCCTTTATATTCACCGCCGCCCACGGAGATGCCCACTATTTCACCGTTTTTATTCAATACCGGCGAGCCGCTGGTGTATTTGGCTTTTTCCCCTGGGTCTTCGTATTTAAATACCAGGGTCCGGTCCGTGCTTTCCACCACCACGGCTTTAAATAAGTGTTGGACCGGTTTTTTCGGCGACCGCGCCGCCTGCCAAACCGGCGCGCCCTTCACCGGCGGTTGGCCGGCCAGCGGGACCGGGTTTAAATTACTTGCATCCTTTATCCAAAAAGCGGCAATATCCCGGTCCGAATAAGGTTCTTCACCATCGGTCCGGGCGTCGGGCAGAACCAGCATGGGACCCGCGCTCCCAACTGGCGTCATCATCCAATTTGACGCAAATATATCGTAAATATCCACATGGGTAATGATGGCCGGCAATTCCCTGCCGGTATAGTTTTTATTTTTCTCCGAGCAGTCGATGCCCTTTTTTTTAATCAATTCATCCATTACATGAAGCGCCGTCAGCATCAGCGGTTTCCCGTTCTTTTCTACTGTTGCCACAAAGGCATAACCGCCGATAACAGAGTCCATTTGCGAAGAAAAAATGGGTCTTACAACAAAATAGTCCGGCGTCCTGGGCGCGGAGACAGTGGGATGACCCACCGACAACCAGGTCTCGTATTGGTCCTCCGGTTTTCCTTCTTCAACTTTAAAACGATGTTCTTTTATTTCCAGGAGTGCGGCGCTGCTGTCTTCCGCCGGGTGGATGATTTTCCCTTCCCGGAATTTCTCGTAACAGGATTCACATAAATCATTATCCGGTCCGTCCGGGCATGATTCGCAGTGAAACCTCCGGCCCACGATGGGGGCCGCATTACAATTATGACAATGATTCCATACATGTATCATCTATTTCTCCTAGGCCCTTTCTGCTTTCGGAACATAATCGATGGATAGGATATTGATTTGCCCATCCCGGAGGACATCCACTGTTTTTTCATGTAAATCGGTTTCGATGGTTCCGCCAACGATGATGCAGCCGTCGATGGTAACCCCTTCCCTGACCCTGGAAGCGACAATTGTTTTTCTTTCATTCACCGGGATTTCAGTTTCATCATCGGTAAAATAAGAATAGGGTTTCCATAGAACAGAATTAATGACAATGGCTTTTCGTTCGATGGTCCAACCGTCCCCGATAACGGCGTAAGGCCCCAATACCGCGCCCGGTTCGATAATACAATCGCTGCCGATGACCACCGGCGGATTAATCGTGACTTTGGAAAAATCCATGTTTACATTGGTTCCCAGGTAACCCCAGGGGCGCTTTTCATAAGGAATTTCCATTTGCAGACCGCCGTCCAGGAAGGTTCGATTTACGTCCAGGTAATCCCGTTTTCGGCCTACATCATGCCACAGGCCGTCGTAGCGGAGTCCCCATAATAAAAAGTCTTTCGGCAATTTTGTGTACGCCAGCTTGCCCAGCATGGCGGGGAATACATGTTTCCCGAAATCATAAAAAGGTTGAGCGAGTCCTGTTTCCGCTGGGGTGCGCAAGCGGTCCAGCGTTTTTAAGAAATCCATTTCTATCATATAAATCGAGGCGTTATTCAAATTAGTGGGGGAGTTGGGGTCTTTTTCTCTGAATTCGACTATCTGTCCTGACTGTGATACCAGGCCGTGTAGGGATTCGGGGGCTTTCAGTTCAACCGTTCCGAATTCTCCCCTTTTTTCCCAGGGAACAGGGGTTAAAACCATGGTAAAAGCCGCGCCTTTTTTAGTGTGGATGTCGTACATTTGGTCCAGTAATTCCGCGCTGAAATTAGTGACGATATCGCCGCTGGGGGCGATAATGGTGGTTCCTTTGAATTCCTCCACCAGGGGGAGCGGTTCATTTTCCTGTACCTGTTTGACTTTGTTTCCCAGGGCTTGTTTGCAGACGCCGCCCAGGGTGCCGGAAGGGCATTCCTCTTCTATAAAAGAGATATTGGCCCCGAATTTGGCGCCGTCGCCGTATTTGAAGTAGTTCTTAATGGTGTCGCCCAGTACGCAGAGGTTCATGGAGATATCGGTAATGCCTGATTTAATGGCGCGGCGGACCCACATTTCCACCATGGGTACGCTGCCGCCGATGGGGAACATCGGTTTAGGGAGATGGTGGGCCGTGAGGGGTTCCATGCGTTTTCCCAGGCCCGCGGCCAGCACCGTAAGTTTAATATTGCCGGCATTGGTTGAAATATTGTTCGTTTCTATGGTCATAAGATATTGTAATATGAAACAACTATTCCTGTCAACTCATGCCATGAAAATAGCCGCTAAGAACGCGAAGGACCGCGAAGAAAAAACCTTGGTGTCTTGTACTAGCGTGCCATGGTGGCAAGCTTTTCATTTTCTCCAGGCATGCGGAGAAAAAATCGGCTGTCCCCGAATTTTTCAATTATCGACTAGTTCAACCTAGAGAACTTCAATATTAAGGCATCTACAAATAAAACTTGAACTTCCGTGTTCATTTTTGTAGATAATTTATTTAGCAGTCCTTTTTATTTTTACTCAATAAATATTGCTTTATTAATCAACCTGCCACATTTGTATTCGATTTTATTCATATTTACTCATTATTATTGGTAAATTAATGAGAAATCACGCTACCGACATCACTAAATCAAGGGTTTCGCAACTTGAACAAATTGAATTTATCTTGAACTTCTCTTGAACCCGTTTCACCAGATTTGAGAATTTGAAAATTTTCAGATATAAGGAGTTTTAGGTTTTTTTTAATGAGGTATTTTCAGAATTTTTTTGAGATTTGTTTTATGGAAATGCCAGGATTCCCCCAGGGGCAAAATTAATTGCGCAGGTCAATTAGCGATTTAAAAGATCTTTAAATCGCCTTTAATCGCCTTTTAATTGTGATTTTAATAAGGTTTAAAGGGAGCAGTCGGCAGTTAGCAGTTAACAGTTGGCGACAGGCAAGGATAATTACTGATCCCTGTAAAGAAAAATTCAAAATCATGGATGTTGCAATTGAAAAAGGAAAGAAGTCATAGTATAATTATACCATAATTATGGATACGATTCGTTTTACCTGGGACAAAAAAAAAGCCGAAGATAATCGAAAGAAGCATGGAATTACTTTTGAAGAAGCGAAAACCGTATTCTATGATGAAGATGCCAGGTTGATGCACGACCCCGAACATTCGGAATTGGAAGAACGATTCCTAATCCTCGGTTTAAGCAACAAGTCACGCTTGTTGTTAGTGGTTCATTGTTATAGGGAACTTGAAGAAGTCATACGAATCATTTCGGCTAGAAAGGCAACTAAAAATGAACGCAAGCAATATGAGGAGTTTTTAAAATGAAAGAAGAATATGATTTTTCAGAATCCATAAAGAACCCGTATACCAAGAAATTAAAAAAGCAAATAACCATTCGCATTGAAGCCGACACGATTATGTATTTCAAAAAGATCGCCGCTGAGATGGATATCCCATATCAAAATTTGATAAACTTATACTTAAGGGATTGCGCCCTAAAAAACCGCAAATTGGCAATGAAATGGGAAGCAAGTAATCCTTGAGTTCTGGTTTAAAGGGATAAAGGGCGAAAACGGGTAGAATTATTTGTGTGTCCCCTTTCCATTATTAAACGCCCGCGAAACACACGGAAAACACGAAAAATAAAGCCACGGACGAACACGGGCATACACGGACAATTAGCCGCGAAGGTCCCGGCGGGACACCCTTTAAACGCGAAGACTCGCGAAGAAAAACATTCGTCCACGTAACGGCGATTACACGGATTAACACTGATTGTTTTAAAGCTAACCCCTGAATCTTCTTTCTCTCGAAAGAATGCTTCGATAATTTTCTAGCAGTTGACAGGAATTAGCAAATATGCTAACATCGCATTCATGAATTATATCATAGAATATTTTCATCCTCGTGTCAAAGCTGAGATTGAAGGCTGGCCTGACGGCATACTGGCCGACTTTGCGCGGCTTGTAGAGCTTTTGATGGAGTTCGGGCCGAATCTGCACATGCCACACTCGCGTCCTATGGGAGGCGGCCTCTTCGAACTGAGGCCACACGGTCGAGAAGGTATTGGACGCGTGTTTTACTGTTTTCTTATCGGACGGCGGATCATGATACTCCACTCTTTCATAAAGAAAACGCCGGATGCACCGGAGCAAGAGTTAAGAATTGCCCGAAAAAGGATGAAGGAGGTAAAGAATGCCTGAATTAAAATATCAACCGGTTATTCATGAGCATGAGGCTTTCCTTAAAAAAGCCTTGAAACGGAAGGGATTCAAAAAAGCATATGAGGCCCTGGATGAGGAATATAAACTTATCCGTCAGATGCTTGAA
>JAUPLE010000278.1 GCA_030837085.1 Acidobacteriota bacterium
CATTCCAGGAAAAAGACCTGGAAGTATTATCCATTATTGCCAATTTCACCGGCCTTTCCATCGAAGGGATCAACAGCCTGAACAAATTGAACCAGGAGAAAAAAATCCGCTCGCGATTGGAACGCTACCATTCCCCTTCCGTGGTATCGCGAATCATGGAATCGCAGGAAAGCACCACCATGGAATTAATGACCTACCCCGAGACAGACGCTTCGGTTTTGTTTATGGACATCGTGGGTTTCACCACCCGCGTCGAAAAAATGAATCCCGTGGAGATCGGCATATTTTTAAATAGCTTTTTTACCGAAATGACAGACATCATTTTCGAATATAACGGCACCCTGGATAAATACATCGGCGATTGCATCATGGCCGTATTCGGCGTGCCCTTTTCCATGGCCAACCACGCCGAATTATCCATCATCGCGGCCCTGGATATGATGGAAAAGTTAAAAGAACGAAACCGCCAGTTAGACCCCAGCGATGAAATACAAATCAGGATCGGCATTAATTCCGGGAAACTGGTATCCGGGGATTTCGGTTCACCCAAGCGGCTTGATTATACCGTGCTGGGTAATACCGTGAATATCGCCTCGCGCCTGGAATCGTCAGTCGCCTGTCCCAATCAGATTGTGGTCTCGGAAGATACCTACGAGCGTGTCCGAGACTTAATCGAGTTCGAAGAACTGGGTTCGAAAAAGCTGCAGGGTTTATCAGTTCCTGTTAAAGCATATAAAGTATTAAGAAAAAAGGGGATTAAATGAAAACAACACAACTCATTTTAGTATTGATTCTATCGTTTTTCATTATCAGCGGCTGTGGTGGGAATAAGGTTCAGAGCGGCCCCGGCCAACTCAAACGCGGGACTCCCGAATACGATTTCAATGAAGGGCTTTATTACCTCAATAGCGGGGATATCAAGGCAGCGGAAAAAAAATTCGTGCAGGCATTGAAAAAAGATCCCGGCATGGTGGGTGCCCACAATGCCCTGGGGATTGTCTACCTCAACAAAAGGGACTTTGACAATGCGGTAAAACAATTCCGGCGGGTGATCCAATTAAACTCCAAATTTTATGACGCCTATAATTACCTGGGAGTGATTTTCAGCGAAACCGGCAAATATGAATTGGCCAAAGAGAATCTCCTGATCGCCGCTAATGCCGAGACGTATAAGACGCCTGAGAACGCCTTTGCCAACCTGGCCGCGTTGGAAGCGAGCAATAATAAACTGGACTCGGCCCTCCGCTATGTGGAAAAAGGATTGGAAAAAAATAAAAACTTTGCCCCACTTTACAACCTGAAGGGCGTTGTCTTTGAAAATCGCAAAGAATACAAAGATGCCATCATTAACTATGAAAAGGCATTGTCTTTGCTTACGGAAGATGACGCCACCATTTTGATAAATATCGGCAGGACTTACGGTAAAATGGGCGATAAAAAAAGGGCCCTGGATACCCTGGAAAAAGCGTTATCAAAGGCATATCTTCCCCAGTTAAAAAAACAGATCAACGACTTGATCAAGGAACTGGAAAAATAGGCAAGGACGAAAAAGTTTCTGGCAAAAGGAGCAAAATAATGATAAATATTTACGATTATAAGCAGTACCTGGTTAGGCGAAAGTTCTTTTCCCTGGTAGGCGCAAAATTCTATATCTTCAACCCGGATGGACAACTCATTTTTTTCTCTAAAATGAAAGCGTTTAAACTCAGGGAGGACATTCGTCTCTATAAAGACGAAAGTATGGCCCAGGAACTTCTCTATATCCAGGCCAGGAAAATAATTGATTTTTCTTCCGCTTATGATGTGATCGATTCACAAACCCGGCAAAAAGTAGGTGCACTGAAAAGAAAAGGTTGGAAATCGATTTTAAAAGATGAATGGATCATCATGGACCCGCAGGATATAGAAATTGGGAACATCAAAGAGGATTCGACGACGCTTGCCATACTCAGGCGTTTCCTGACGAATTTAATCCCGCAAAAGTATTTTGTGCAAATCAACGGTACTACGGTGGGCACATACAAGCAAAATTTCAATCCTTTCCTTTTGAAACTTACCGCGGATTTCTCATTAGATGTGAATACCCAGTTGGACCACCGCCTGGGGATTGCTGCGGCGATTCTTTTATGCGCCATCGAAGGCAGGCAAAATTAGCGGCAACTATTATTTGGGAAAAGAAAAAAATATTTTTTGAGTAGTGATTTTTTTTTCGAAAACATGTATACTTTTATCATGAGAAATTGGAAAGAACTTCGAATGTTGTTGTGGGGAAAAATGAGAATAGTTACAAGAAATACAGTTATAAAAAGGAGGTAAAATGTCCGACATCATCATGAATGAAATAAAGCAAGACCCTGATTTGAAAAATTATACACTGGATCGCTTGCCGGTGTTGAAAAAATTAAAAGAGGAGTATCTCAAAACTCCCACTGCGGTATGCATTGAGCGGGCGCAATTTATTACACAGTATATGACCCAACTCAGGCCCGCCGGCGAACCCATGGAACTGACGCGGGCAAAAGCAGTCAGCCATTATCTCAACAGTAGGAAACCGTTTTTTCATGACGATAATCCCATTGCCGGGGCTTCGACTTCCAAACCCCTGGGCGCCCCGGTTTACCCAGAAGTTACCACCGGCTTAAGCATATGGCCCGAACTCGATACCATCAGCACCCGCCAGGCCAATCCTCAACTGCTCAGCAAAGAAGAAGCCGAGACTTTGAACTTCGACATCTATCCCCACTGGATGGAAAATACCATCCTCGAGCTGACGCGGAAACGAGTTACTGAAGAAAAAAATTCCACATGCCAATTGGGGCTTAAACTATTCGAAAAATTCGCTTTCTATGTCGCCGCAAAAGCCGGGGGTATATCCCATACCATCCCCCGCTACGAAGATGTCCTGCACAAAGGTTTAAACGCCATGATCGCCGAAGCCCGGCAAAAAGAAGAAGCATTGAAACAGGAACCTGCCAGCGCCGACATCCAGGATAAAATCATATTTTACCAGGCCATGCAAGCGGCCATGCAGGGAATCATCGCTTACGCCCAAAATCTTTCTACAAAAGCAAAGATGCTGGCCATGGCGGCCATGTTCCCCGAAAAAAAGAAACACTTCGAGGAAATAGTCGAAGTGTGCAGTCGCGTACCGGCCGAACCCGCGCGGACTTTCAGGGAAGCCGTCAACTCCCTGTGGCTCTGTCACGTGGGCGTCCTGGCAGAAAACGTCAATATGGCTGTCAGCCCCGGCAGGCTGGACCAGGTACTTTACCCTTTCTTTAAAAAGGATGCGGAACAAAATAAAATTTCCATCGAAGAAGCGTTAACCCTTATCGGCGGATTGTGGTTTAAAATTTCCGACAATACCAACCTCGTCCCCGAAACCGCTGAAAGAATGTGGGGCGGCGCAGGGTCTGTCCCGGCCGTTACCCTGGGCGGGATCGATCAAGACGGCAACGACGCCGTCAATGATCTCACCTACCTCATGCTGCGCGTGACCGAGCTGCTGGTCATCAAAGACCCCAATGTCAACGCCCGTTATTACCCGGGAAAAAACGATACCTCTTACCGGGACAGGGTCAGCCGCGTGATTATCAATACAAGGGCCATCCCCGCCGTCTACAATGACATCGTCAATATCGCCACCCTGGAAAACCAGGGAGTTTCGACCCAACATGCGCGGGATTATGGGATCGTGGGCTGCATCGAACTGTCTAGCTCC
>JAUPLE010000279.1 GCA_030837085.1 Acidobacteriota bacterium
ACCATTAGGCAGTGGCTACCTATATTACCTTCGATAGAAGCTGAATGTGAAAAAGAAAAATTTATAGAGGCTCTTCTTAAAATCCTGGCCAAAGACACGGTACCAATACGGGAACGCAAGAGACAACCTCGTGCAATAAAAAGAAGGTATTTTTCTGACTGTCCCCTAATATTTTTCTGACTGTCCCCTAAAAATTCGTTTGGATTTTGGATTTGTTTCGAATTTCAAATTTTGGATTTATTGTTTTTTCTCCGTGTTTGTCCGTGTTGCCGTTTTGTCCGTGGGAACTTTATTTTCACGGGAGCCAATTATAACTATTGACATATCAACTGTTTTAGGGTATTTTAGGGGCTGGAGTTTAAAATGAAAGAATATAACGGAGAATTAATTGCTAAAGGTTTTAAATTCGCCATCATCGTGTCGCGGTTCAATGACTTTATAACCGAACGACTGCTGGACGGCGCCGTGGACGCCATTGCCAGGAACGGCGGCGACAAAGACGCCATCGCCGTGTTCCGCGTACCCGGTTCCTTTGAAATCCCCCTGGTGGCCAAACGGGTAGCCAAAGCAAAAAAGTATGACGCCATCATCTGCCTGGGCGCCGTCATCCGCGGCGAAACCCCCCACTTCGACTACGTGGCCGGCGAAGTCACCAAAGGCATCGCCCTTCTTAACCTGGAATTCGCCATTCCCATTTCCTACGGTATTATCACCGCGGACAACACGGAACAGGCCATTGAACGGGCCGGAAATAAAATGGGCAATAAAGGTTTCCAGGCCGCACAGGCGGCCGTGGAACTGCTGAACCTCTTCAAGGACGGCGGAATTTAACATTTATGTTCCGGATAAAATACTGCCGAGAAATCGCTTTTAAGCTGCTCTACGAAATCGATGTGCTACCTCTACCCCTGCCGGGCGAAACGGAGATGGTACCCCCCGGCCAACAACTATTGCAAGATCATCTCGACTTTTTCAGGGGACTTAATAACAGGGAAAAACAATTCATCCTTACTATCTTGCAAAAAACCCGGGAAAATAAAAAGTCCATTGATCAATTGATTGCCGATAACTTGATCGGTTGGAAATTGGAACGCCTGATGGTGGTGGATAGGAACTTACTGCGCATGGGTATTGCCGAGTCTTATATCAATGACCAGAAAGCGATTATAATCGATGATATCGTCAGGATCGCCAAAAAATACGGCGGCGAAGAATCTTATAAAATCATCAACGCCGTCCTGGATAAGGTGCTGAAATGAAACTCCTGGTCCTGCTCTTTTCCGTACTGGTCTTCCCACTGAGAGAAGTCGTGGACCTCCAATTATACATCCCCACCCAACAGCATGACATCTTTTTGAATTATGCCAATGACAATTTTTCACAGGTGATTTCTCAAAACGGTCCTAAAAAAATAACCGCTTATATCAAAAACGCCAACTACTTCACCTTGAACCTGGATTTCAAACTCTCCCCCCAGGAAACATTTATCTCCGGCCTGCCCCCGACGCTGCGGGAGAATACCCAGACCCTGATGGAAGACTGCGGCACGTTTAAAGACTATTTCACCAATATCTCACTTTACTTGCAAGGGAATATAAACTATACCGAACACCCGTCAAAACAGGATGCTTTATCGGTCATCACTTATAAAAAAGCCGACTGCGTGGGTTTTGCCAACCTGGTCCAGGTTTACCTGGAGGCAGTGGGAATTAAAAACCGGTTGGTAAAAGGATTTTATTTAAGAAATTCTCCAGGTGTCAGCGAAATACTTGTGCCAGTACCCCACCGCTGGGTTGAAATCTTTCTTCCCAATGGGGCAAAATTCTTTTTCGATCCCCAGCGCCAGCGGTTCTCCGCCGAATATATCGCCATCAAGGACGGCGTGGATTTTAAAGAGGTTAAAAAGTTTAAAGTAAACCTGGTTAAAAAATCCAAAAAAATTTTAAATTAAAATGAGGACAACATGGACGATTTATCGCAAATAAGATTGGAAAAATTACAAAAACTTGAAGAACTGGGCGTGCCAACCTATCCCTATGAATTCAACAAAACCCATGACTTCAAGGAAATAATAGAAAACTACAAACAGCACTCCAACGAGGAACTGGAAAAAGTAGAGCAGGTATTTAAGATTGCCGGCCGCATTATCGCCCTGCGCAAAATGGGCAAAAGCAGTTTCCTTCATCTATTCGACGGCGAGGAAAAACTGCAAATCTATATTCGCCAGGATATGATGCCGGAAAAAGATTATGCTGTCTATAAACTGCTGGATATCGGCGACATTATCGGCGCCAGCGGGAAACTTTTCCGCACCCACAGCGGTGAACTTACACTGCTGGCAGCGGAGTTGACTTTCCTCACCAAATCCATCCACCCGCTGCCGGAGAAATGGCACGGACTCCAGGATAAGGAACTGCGCTACCGCCAGAGATACCTGGACCTGATTGTGAACCCGGACACCCGCAAAGTTTTCAATCTACGTTCGCGAATTATACAACAGATACGGTTGTTTTTCTACCAGCAGGGTTACCTGGAAGTGGAAACCCCCATGATGCAGCCCATCCCGGGCGGCGCATCGGCCAGGCCCTTCGTGACCCGCCACAACGCCCTGGGCATCGATCTCTATTTACGCATCGCGCCGGAACTTTACCTCAAACGCCTGCTGGTGGGCGGCATGGAAAAAGTCTTTGAAATCAACCGCAATTTCCGGAACGAAGGCATCTCCATGAAACATAACCCGGAATTCACCATGCTGGAGTTCTACCAGCTCTATAAAGACTTCAACTATTATATGGATTTGACGGAAAACCTTATATCCTTACTAAATAAAGAGTTCCTGGAGGACGGGCGCATTGTTTTCCAGGGTCAAGAGATTTCCCTCAAACCGCCCTACCCACGGAAGAAATACATGGACCTTATTAGCGAGAAAGCCGGGATTTCCCTGGAAGATTTGTGGGATGAGGAGAAATTGAAAGCCTTTATCGAGAAAAACATGCCCACCGAGGATATGCCCCCAACCTACGGGAAGATGCTGGAACTGTTGTTCGATCATTACGTGGAAGCCTCGCTGCAGCAACCGACCTATGTTACCTATTTTCCCAAAGCCATTTCCCCGCTTTCCAAGAAATCGCGGCAGGATTCCAGGGAGACGGAACGGTTCGAGCTTTATATTGCCGGTATGGAAATCGCCAATGGATTTTCCGAATTAAACGATCCCCTGGACCAGCGGGGCCGGTTCGAGGCGCAGGTGAAAGATCGCGAGAAAGGCGACGATGAAGCCCAGTTGATCGACAATGATTTTTTAACCGCCCTGGAATACGGCATGCCGCCGGCAGCCGGCGAAGGCATTGGCATCGACCGCTTGATCATGCTTTTCTCTGGGGCTGATTCCATTAAAGAGGTTATCCTGTTCCCGCTGCTGCGACCCAAAACCGGTCTTCCCGGCGAATCCGGCGAGCCTGGAGAACAAGCGGAAGCTGCCGGCGCTGATGAGACCGAACCAGGCGCCAGGCGTTAGGGGTAATGAAGCGTGAAATTTGAATTTTTTATTGCTAAACGCTACCTGGTCAAAGGCCGGAAAAACTCATTTATCTCCATTATTTCCCTGGTCTCTATCATAGGTATCGCTATCGGCGTGGCCGCGTTGATCATTGCCCTCTCCCTGCTCAATGGGTTCCAGGGGGATATACGCAATAAAATATTGAGTTCCACCGCCCATATCATGATCAGTAACGTCCTGGGCGAGGGATTCGACGGGTATGAAGATATTATCAATAAGATCAAAGGGCACAATGAAAAAATCATCAGCGCCAACCCGGTGGTGTACGGCACTGTTTTGCTAAAGGGCACGGGCCGGAATTCTGCCGGCGCGATGCTGCGGGGCGTCGATTTGCAATCCCCAGGTGAACAATCCTGGGGGAAAAAACTTTACAGTGGGGAATTGCCGCTGAAACCCAACCGGCTGCTGATCGGTATTGAAATCGCCGGCCGGGTA
>JAUPLE010000280.1 GCA_030837085.1 Acidobacteriota bacterium
ATTTTTATCAACCTGGCGCAGTAATGTTTCCTCTTCGCTGCCGACGTGAATCAAATCTTTAAAATTCTCTATCATCTACAGATTATAATTTTAATGTGTTTCTTTGTCAAGAAAAACTTTTCGCCCGCCTTCACTTATGAGTGTTATTTTCTTGATGATAGTTTCGATAAATTGTACCGGGCGGAGGAGCGGGTGCAGACCATATTTAAATTTTTTTCACTCCTGGCATTGGCAGCCAATCTTATTGCCTTACTGACCGTCGGTTACCAGTCCGTTAAGACTGCTTTGGCCAACCCGGTTCAAGCCCTGAAATACGAATAATAATGGTATAATTGTTTCAAGGTTACACGCCTCATTATTTAAGTAAGACTGTATTTACAATTGCCTCATGCCCAGGAAGTTTCCCTCACCATTTGAAAGAGTTTTCTCATTGTTTCATAAAGTCACCTCACCCCTACCATGAAAATAGCCACCAAGGCACGCATGTGCATAGGCGCCAAGGTACACCAAGAGGTTTTTATGGTTCTACTAAGAAACGGTTATGAAAATGGTATCGGGCAGACACGCTTATTATACAAGGGGCAGCCCCTTCTCTTTCCCATATGCCTTAATTGTCGTCATTATGGGAAAACGACTTATCAGAGCCCACCGCATTAATGGTTCATATTGTGACGCAAGAAGAAAATCTTTCAATTGGCAATGGTCAAAATGATTTTTCCTGGAATAAAACATTGAAATATTCCTTGATTTTCGCTACAATATCACGAGTGGCAAAAGTTAGAGTAATCAATGAATAAAGTTAAAAAATTTCCCTTGAATAAAATCAGGTATCTTGACGGCGCACGGTTGAGAAGAGCTATTCTTGCCGGTATCAGCCACCTGGAACAATACCAGGATTACCTGAACAAGATCAATGTTTTCCCGGTCCCGGACGGCGACACTGGCACCAACATGTTCCTAACCATGCGTCAAGTATCCTGTGCATTGGTTGGAGTTCCAAATAAATCCATTGCTATTGTTAGTTCGCAGGTGGCCGAAGGCGCCCTAACAGGCGCTCAAGGGAATTCAGGCGCCATCCTGGCCCAATTCTTCCACGGTTTTGCCGAAGGCGCCAGGGGAAAATGGCAACTCACCACCCGTGCATTTGCCAATGCCGTGCAAACTGCCCATCAAGCTTCCCGCTCCGCCCTCGCTAACCCCAAAGACGGAACCATCTTGAGCGTTATCAACGATTGGGCCGATTATGTCCATAAAACAGCCCAGAAAACAGAAGATTTCGTCGTTCTCCTTAAGAATAGCTTAATAAAAGCCAGGGAATCCCTGGCCGAAACTCAAAAGAAATTGGAAGTCTTAAAAAAAGCAGGAGTTGTGGATGCCGGCGCCCAGGGATTTGTCCACCTGTTGGAAGGGATTGTCAATTTTATCGATCGTGGTAAAATCAAACGAATTGTAGACCGGTTTTCTTCCGAAAAACCTGCTGCTCAACCTGTTCAAGTAAAGGAAATCATTTCAGGAGTTAATTTTCGCTATTGTACTGAATGTATAGTGAATGGAAAGTTAATCGATCATCTGCAAATAAAAACCAGGTTGATGGATGTGGGGGATTCCTTGATCGTTGCCGGAGGCGCCAAACGGATTCGCGTGCACATTCATACCGATTCCCCTGACACTGTCTTTGATATCCTGGCTTCTTACGGAGAAATTTCAGCCCAAAAGATCGACGATATGATGCGCCAGCAGCAAGAAGCGTTTCCTTCATCCGGTATATCTGATTCGGCTGGGGTGGAACGTATTGCCATCGTTACCGATTCTTCTTGTGATATTCCCCATCATCTGATCACTCAACACCATATTCAAATGATTCCTTTAAAATTAATTTTTGGGACGCAAACATTTTTAGACAAGGTCCAGATCAGTCCCGGGGAATTTTACGAAAAACTGACTACCGTGGAAGAACACCCGAAAACCTCGCAGCCTGCCAGCGAAGATATCAAGCAAATCTACGACAGTTTGATTCCTAAGTATGACAGGATTTTATCCATTCACCTGCCCCGGGTAGTCAGTGGAACTTTCCAGGCGATTGAGCATGCGGCAAGGAAATACGAGGGAGACAAGATTATTTGCATTGATGGTAAAAACATCTCTTGCGCATTGGGATTGGCGGTACTGGAAGCCGCCGCGGCAATACAAGAAGGGCTTCCCCTGGATAAAGTTATCCAGCGCACCCAGGAGGCCGTCGATAATATCCATATCTTTATCATCCTGCCCACTTTAAAATACGTAGTTAAAGGGGGAAGACTGAGTAAGCCCAAAGGTTTTATCGGCAAAATCCTGCACCTGAACCCGGTTGTTTCTATTGACCGGGAAGGTCACGTTGTTATTGCCGCTAAAGCCATCGGCGAAAAGAACGCCCTGGCGAAATCATTAAAAATGGCTCTCAAGAAGGCGCGGCAGTATAAAGAAATCAAATTGATGGTGGCTCATGTCAATGCCTATTCGAAAGCTGAAAAACTGGCAGCGGAACTATCCGGTCTTTTCGATATCAGTGGGGAAATTCCCATTCTTGAGGCTGCGCCGGTACTTGGAGTTCACGGTGGCCCCGGCACAGTGGGTTTTGCCTTTATAGGGTACAAATAATATACGATGTTATCTCTAATTTCAATTATGATTCTCAGTTACCTGGCGGGGTCTATTCCCTCCAGTATTATTTTATCGAAGCTGCTTTGCGGCATTGATATCCGCGATTATGGCAGCGGTAATGCCGGCGGAACAAACACCATTCGTATTTTGGGTTGGAAAATCGGTATTGTCGTGATCATGATGGATATAGGAAAAGGTGTGGCGGCAACCCTGCTAATTTCACGGCTGCGGATCGATCCCGTGCCCCTGACCTCGGACATGGTACAAATCGTTGCCGGTTCTTGCGCCATCATCGGTCATATTTGGACTGTTTTCGCGCGCTTCAAGGGGGGCAAAGGCGTTGGCACCGGGGCAGGTATGCTATTCTCTCTTTACCCCACGGCCGGATTTATTTGCCTGGCTGTCTTTGCCTGTGTTTTATTTACGGTCAGGATCGTGTCGGTCAGTTCCATAGCCGCGGCCGTTTCTTTACCCATTGTTACCCTATTTATGAAAAAATACATGGAATACCCTGTATCCGATGAACTCTTGTATTTTTCTATCCTTGCGGCTTTATTAATCGTTTACACCCACCGCAGCAATATTAAACGCCTTTTCAAAGGCGAGGAAAAACGATTCTCCCGGATCACAGGGAAACTACTTAAATAAATCCGAAGCACGCCTTATGAAGCACGAAATTCGAAACAAACCTAAAATTCAAAATTTCAAAATTCAAAACAAAAACAGGCCGTCGAGTAGAAGGGTAAGCAACTTTGTTTAGGCTTCGCCTTAATCTGTTTCCGGGTTTCCCCTTTCGTGCCTAAATATG
>JAUPLE010000281.1 GCA_030837085.1 Acidobacteriota bacterium
AGTAGGTGTAACACCCTCTGCTTTACTTGTGAGATGGGTATTATTTGCTAACAAGTAACGCCCTTTACACCAATTAACACAAAAAATTCAGTGGTAAGTGGCAAGTGATTTTATTCATCACTTACCACTTACTCTTTATTCATCTTTATTTCTTTCCCGGGCCGTATTGGAATTGGCCGTTGTGAAAAATGATATCCTGGCCGTTTTCATTGGCCGAGGGCCAGGTACCTACCTGGTCGAAACCGTTGAACTTTCCATCACTGCCGGGGCTGGCAACCCAATAGTTTTTTGGATCCTTGGGGTCGAATTTGTATATCAAGTCATTGCCCCAGGCGTCTTCCAGGGGACAGGTTTTAATGTAATTGGGTTGAACTATTTTTGCGAACTCTTTAATCGTATTGACTTTGGGGGCATGGGGATTGTTCTTCGTAAATAGAGTAACGACTCGCCCAATAACATGGATATCGCTCATGGTGGCGTCCAACTTCCCGTCAAGGGTCCTGGGAGTCGGGGGTATTACCTTGAATCCGAGCCTCTTCATTTCCCGTTGCATGTCTTCGCCGAGCCACATTTGAGTCACCTTGCCGTCAGCCACCTGGAAAATACAGATAAAATGGACGGTCCAGTCTTCTCCCAGTGTCCGGTCTTTCTCACCCAACAGCGTCCAACGGGCAGCCACATTATTCCCTGAAGCAAAGATATCATCCACGGTAACTTTAAAATCAGTAACCTCCTGGATAATCCCATTCAGCCAATACTTCATTTGCTTTGCCGGTTCCGGGGCCATTAGTTTGTCCAGTGTAAGCATGTCCCTGGTTTTGAAGGCCTCAAACACTGCTTTGACCACAGCGGTGTTTTCCTTTTCCGCGGCGGCGATATCCGCCGCCGCAAGAAACAATGTAAACAACACGATCAATAGGATCATAATCGTTTTTTTCATTTTTTTTCTCCTTTCTTTAATTTCCCACAGAACACACAGAAAGACACGGAAGAGGGAAAGTGAAGAGTGAGGAAAATCCCCTGGCCGCGGAAAGAAGGTTCCAGGCGCCGCGTCGAGACTTTTGTCTGTGTCCGACTGTGTACGTCTGCGGTTAATATTTTAATTTTTTAAATTTTAATTCTCGTAAATCCGGGAAGGCATAAACATCCAGTTTTCCTGGCTCCCGGAAAACAATACCGCCCTTGCAATAATTAATTTTAACGTCCCGGTCAATGGAAGGGAATTCCTTTAATAAGGTCAATTTATCTTTATCGAATGCGTAGATATTCAAGGATACTACCCTTCTATCTTCCCGTTTGTATTCAAAATAATAATACTGATCGGGTGTGGGCCGGTACATGTAATATTTCAACTCCGGGTCACGACGGGTGCTTTGCTCCATTTTATCATTAATTACCTTGATTTCTCTTAATTCCAGGTTTTCCATTTCCAGCGTATAATATTTTCGAATATCATTATTGTGGTTGAGTACCGCCCCAATGATTTCTTTGAGCGGCGGGTTATCGAATTCAGAAGGTCGGTAGGAATAGAAAACAAATCTTTCTCCCACACCGATGGTCTTTACGCTCCCGGCGGTCCCGGCATCCGCCATACCACGGGGAACTAATTTCCTCAGAGTCGCCGTATCTCTCTCGTATGTTATCAGTAGCCCGTTAACATAACAGGGAGACCTTTTACTTGTACCCAAATCCTCTTTTTCCCCGTTTTCCCATAACCTGGAAACCGAGTGCCCGGATTTCGATTCCGAGTCAACCAACCAGGAACGTCTCCCATCCGCTTCATCCGCGCCGAACAAATTTACATTGCTGCGGGATGGTTGTTGAAGTTTTATTTTCTTTCCTTCCTTTGTGTTCACATCGATAAGGTGAAGCATTTTGTCCGCTTCTCCCGGGTAACCCTCAACAATGGCAATGGTGTTTTTGAACAACCATGGACCGTTAAACCCGTTGATATTTCGCCCCTCCAGTTTATAAAACGTTTCAATGTCCAGGGTTTTGATATCCAAACGGAGAAAATAGGTGGAATCCCCCGGGAAATTGAATTCCCTGGCGTATAAACTGTCGCCGGCTTCAATAAGTATCGAGTTGATATTGAAAGCGCTGGACGGGATTTCTACCACGCTGTCCTCATCATATAACCGGACAGCCATGGAGCTCCATTCGATCAAGCGGCGCCCTTCGGTCAGGTAATAGGTTTTATCCCCCGAAGTGAATAGAGGATAGGTGAGTAAAGAAACAAAAACGACCCCGGCCGCCAGCAAAGGAACGAATATCTTAAAATACTGCTTGTTGAAACGACTCACCGGGTGGATACCGATCTTTTTAAAGGCAACAATAAATGCCGCAATAAAAGGAATTAACAGGCAGGCAATGATAGCGATGAAGGATAGCGGCAATTTCCCGAAATAGAATTTCATCGATAACAGGTTTTCAAGCGCCAAATTGATATCCACCCCGTAAAGCCATTGGCTTAAAAGTGTCGGGATAAGGAAAATCGTCCCCAGGAACCCCGCCATTGCCAACAGCGTAACCACAGCCAATATAATGTAGTTTTCCACGCACAGGGAGAGCGTTAGTGCGATAATGAATAAGCTGAAGTATATATAAGTAAAAGAAAAAACCGAGACCATGGGGAATTGTTCTCCACTGCAGAGATACAGCAGTAAAAATACCAGGTAGAAAAAAACCGCCGTGGTCAACCGGGGCAGTACCTTGATTCCCAGCAGCCGAAGCTTCGTATAAGGAAGCGAAAGTAAATAATCTTCCGCCCGCTGTTTCCGGTCCCATAAGAAAAGGGAATTCCCTAAAAACATAACGAAGATCAACACCCCGATTTGATACAGGCTG
>JAUPLE010000282.1 GCA_030837085.1 Acidobacteriota bacterium
AAATGTCTCGAAATGGCACACTTTTAAAATTACCCGGAAAGCATCAATGTGGCAATATCCGTTAATAAGAAACCGATAAATGGTTCTTCTCGATATTTATCATGTTACGAAACGGCACACACCACAGAAATGAATATCTGAAAAGAGATACGTTTAGAAAACACCATTTGTTGAGAAATGGATTGTGCCGAAACGATACATTTCTCTAACGTGTAACGAAACCTTATTAAGGATTTAATGCCTCATTATGAAACGTTTTATAGGCATTTTGAAAAAGTTGGCACGATACTTGCCTTTATATTCGGTGTAGGGCAGATAGAATGAAAAGCTCTATGAAAGAAGTGAAAAAAAGTTGGTTAATGTGTTCTTTGACTATTCAGTAAGCCGAGTTAGTTAATCGGCTTAAGAAGTTTGTTATGTGTTTCGATGAAAATAAATTGTGAGTATCACAAAAGATCAATTGCAGAAAAAAGCAGGTCATTAAGACCTGTAAAAATAAAAAAATTTAAAAGGAGGAAAAAATGCTTAATCCATTAGCTTTTAGTGTTGAGTTTGATGCAGCCGCAGGATCCTGTTCGTGTGAGGGTTGTTGTGGTGCTGGCTCTGGAGGAGTCTGTCTTTGCGGCTCTTCAAGTGGCGGCGGCGCCGGTCCCGCAGAACAGTAAGTGTTTAAAGCGGGGGGGAGTTTCTCCCCTCCGCTTTTTTTTTATACCCAATCCAATTCGAAGGAGAAAACCAGTGAGCTTAGTAATTTCACCACCGAAAAGAATCGTATATGAGAAAGATGATTGGTATCTATTTTTCGATCCCAACAATGTTACCTGGGTGAAAGTCAATGAAGACGGGAGAAAGATATTGACCGCCATTGAAAATAATCCTGATTTCGATACATTCAGCCATCAATTACAAAGGGAATACAATACGGACGCTGCTACTATCCGCCAGTTCGTGGACTACATGGTGGAGAGAGCATGGTATTTGCATTGGGATGAATATCGTTGTAAAGAGATCATCTTCTCTCATGAAAACATCGTCCCCAAAACCCTGTACATTCACCCCACGTATCGTTGTAACCTACGTTGCGTATATTGTTACAATGGAAATGAGCGCCACTTCTACACCGGCAATACCAACTATGATGAATTGACCATTGCCGATTACCACAAGTTGTTCGAAGAGGCCAATGAGTTAGGCATAGGGGATATTGTTTATAGTGGTGGTGAACCCCTGCTCCGTGAAGAACTTTTTGAGATTGCCCGGATTTCAAAGGAAATGGGCTTCCATAATAATATCATAACCAACGGGACCTTGATCAACCGGGAAAAAGCGGCAGCCCTAAAAGACCATTTCCACCGTGTATCCGTTAGTATCGATAGTTGCGTGGCAGATGAGAATGATTGTATGCGGGGAAAAGGGGCTCATCAGCGGGCCTTAAACGGTATCAGCCTGCTGCTGGAACAGGATGTGAAGGTCAATTGCCTGGGGGTTGTTCACCCGGGAAATATTGACAATGGCCTTAAAAGCTGGCATTATTTTGTTAAAGAACTGGGGTGCGTAACGTTTATGCCGCAGCTTTTTATCACCCATGATCAGGCCTGCCACGAAAGCCCCGAATTGTATGATGCTGCCCAGAATTACGGCCGTATGCGCTGCCAAATCAACCACTGGAATAAGAATAAATCAGCGGCCGCACTGCGCAATAATTGTGGTATGTGCACCGGCGAATTGGCAATAGGAGCCGACGGTAATGTGTTTCCCTGCCAAACGTTATTAAAGGAGGAATTGTGCGGCGGCAATATTAAACATCAGTCACTGCGAGAAATATTAGAGAAATCACCTCAATTAAAAAAAATGCGTGAATTTTCCGTGGACCAGGTAAAGGAGTGCAGTAGCTGTGATATAAAATATCTTTGCGGTGGCGCCTGCCGCGGAATCCATTCGAATATAACCGGCGACATTTTAAAAAATAATCCTTACTATTGCGCCGCCAATAAAGAAATCATTGTTAATACCATGTTTGAAATAAGTTCCGCGCCCAATAAGAGCGAAAGACAAATAAATAATCATGAGACCGGTGCAGCACTGCCGGGAACATGTCTTTAAGATATCATGAGAGGAAACCGACATGAACAAGAATGAAAAGATTGTATTTCCGCCCCGCTATAATTGCTATGAACGTGAGGGGTGGCATTTGTTGTATGATCCGTTGAATGTTGTTTGGATTCGCGTGAACCGCGACGGGATGATAATCCTGGAGGCTTTAAAACAAGAAGGAACTATCGCTAACGCCGGTGGATACCTGGCAAAACAGTTTCCTTTGGAAACTATCGAAACCATTGAAAAAATAGTAGGAGCCTATGTCGCCAACCTGGCAAATATTGGTTTCCTGCATCCCGTTGAATACCGGCAGAAGAAATGGCGTCATAATTACCAGGATGTTCCCTCCGACATCTACCTGATGATGACGCACCAATGCAATTTGAAGTGCGTCTATTGTTATAATGACGCAGACCGTGAGCAATTCCGACAGATGGATGAAACGGAACCTGAGATGAGTAAAGATCAATATCTGCAATTCTTTGAAGATGCGGCGGCATTAGGAGTAGAGCGGATATTGTTTACTGGCGGGGAACCATTATTAAATCCCTTCACCCTGGAAGCAGCAAGATATGTCCGCCAACTGGGTTTAAAGGTAGAAATAATTACCAATGGCTTAATGGTGACCGAAGCCAATGCCGCGGAAATGGCGGAGACCTTTGATTATATTTCTATCAGCCTTGATTCGTTTAAACCGGAGACCCATGAAAAAATGAGAGGTAAAAGAACCCATCAAAGAGTCCTGGGCAGCATCCTGCTGCTGAAGGAGAAAGGGGCGACAGTCCGGGTGAATTCAGTGATCACCGGGAATAATGTCGGAGAAATACCGGAAACCTGGAAATACGCCGTTGAGGAATTAAAATGCGACTCTTATACCCCCTCCCTGTATGCCCCGGGCAGCAGCGATCCGGAAGCGTGGGAACTTTTGCCGGAAATGGAAACACTGTGGAAGGAAAAAAAAAGGGCAGGGCAAGTGCTAAATAAAGTTCCCGCCGTCGTTACCAAAACTTCCAGTCTGCGGTTTAGCTGCGGCATAGCCAATGGTGAGATCGGCATTGCCTATGACGGTAGCGTTTATCCCTGCCACTTGCTGCACAAACCGGAGTTGAAGTGCGGAAATTTAAAAGAAAAAAGACTTGGGGAAATCCTGGAGAAATCGGAGCTGATGTCCAGATTGCGAACTTTTCATATCGATCAAAATCAACAGTGCCGTGAGTGTGATTTCAGATACCTATGCGGCGGAGGTTGCCTGGCCATGACTTACAATATTCATGGAAATTTCTACGAAAACCGTCATTTATATTGCCAATACCTAAAAGAAGAACACCTGGAACGGATGTGGACCATGACGGTCTCGGATATTGCGGGTCGTAATACTATTGAGAAAGTGCAACATGGGAGATAACTAAAATGCAAACCGAAAAAACACAACAAAAAGCAAAAAACCAGAAAGAGGATTGGAAGATAATGTTTAAGTTTTTTAAAACTTTCAAGCCCAATTGGCGCCTGGTGGTGACCGGCAGCGTGATGATATTGTTTATATCGTTACTTCAATTACCGGGTCCTTTTTTATCGCAATATTTAATTGATAAATCTCTGCCCACCGGGAGCAAAACCACCGTGATATGGATAGGCATTGCGATATTGGCATTGCTACTCATTCGCAGCCTGTTGACGGTGTTGAACCAGTATGTGTTGGCCAAGTTCAGGGAGAGTTATTTATTAGAGATCAATTTAGCCTATTTCCAACATGTGCTGGCAATGCCTTTGTCCTTTTTCAAGAGTTATGATTCCAATTATTTATTAACCCGTATTCTTAATGACACAAACGAGACCGAAGGTGTATTTGCCGATAACATGCTGGCGCTGGTATCCAATTTGGTCACTTTTTCCGTAGGGATATGCGCATTATTTTACATTCATTGGAAGTTGGCATTGGCATCCGTATTGATGTTGCCCTTTTTTATAACCAGCGGCCGAATAGTTGGTAATAAAGTCAGAAGCCATGCACCGGTGATCCAGGAAAACGCGGCGCGTATCGGGCAATCCATGGGGCGCAGCCTGTTAGGCGCATTTATGATAAAGACCTTTGCCAGGGAAAACTACATCGAAGAAAAGGTAATCAAGTTGCTAAAAAAGAAACAAAAAGACAGTTTGAAAATGTCGGTGTTGAACTCCTTAAACAGCAATATC
>JAUPLE010000283.1 GCA_030837085.1 Acidobacteriota bacterium
AGTATCAGTTATATAGAAACCCACGGCACCGGCACCACATTGGGTGATCCTATTGAAATCGAAGCATTAACCCGCGCCTTTAATACCCCCCACAAAAAATTCTGTGCTATCGGCTCTGTAAAAACCAATATCGGTCACCTGGATACCGCCGCGGGAGTCGCCGGTTTTATTAAAACCGTATTGGCCTTAAAACATCGCCAGATTCCCCCCAGCTTACATTTTGACACCCCTAATCCAAAGATCGATTTCCAAAACAGTCCCTTTTACGTGAATACAAGTTTGAAAGTATGGGAAAATCAGCATTATCCTTTGCGAGCCGGGGTGAGTTCCTTCGGTATCGGTGGTACCAATGTCCATGCTGTGTTAGAGGAAGCCCCCCCGATCAGGCGACAACCCGCAAAGGACAGATCATATCGATTAATTGTGTTATCGGCCAAAACACCATCAGCCCTCGATAAAATGACGGAAAACCTGGCGGATTATTTAAAGAAAAAAAATGATATTAATCTTGCCGATGTCGAATATACACTCCAGGTGGGCAGGAAGACATTCCGCCACCGCCGCTTTATTGTCTGCCGGGATAAGGATGACGCCCTTGCTACTTTAACCTCAATGGATCTGCGGAAGGTTAAAACTGGTTCCGCCGACGAAGTGAACAGACCTGTGATATTTATGTTTCCCGGGTTGGGAAGCCAATACGTGGATATGGGAAAGGAATTATATGCCGAGGAGCCTGTTTTCAGGGATGAAATGAACTGCTGCTTTAATATTCTAAAATCCATGGGATTCGATATAAAAGAAATCCTATACCCTTCCACGAATCCCTCCGCAGCAAAAAATCAACCGGATGAAATGATGAAGCGATTCGAAATAGCCCAGGCTGTGATTTTCACATTTTCATATTCACTGGCAAAGTTATTAATGGAATGGGGAATCAAACCACAGGCCATGATCGGTTATAGTTTCGGTGAATTAATCGCCGCCTGCGTATCAGGAATTTTCTCCCTGGAGGATGCATTAAAATTGGTGATAAATCGCGGACAATTGATTTCCTTAACTGCTTCAGGAGCAATGGTGAGTGTTCCCCTTCCTGTCGAAAAAGTATTACCGTTACTCCCCCCGGAGTTATCCCTGGCCATAGATAATGGCCCCTCTTGCATTGTTTCAGGTGCAACAGCCGATATCGATGCCCTGGAAAGAGAATTAAAAAACCGGAAGTATCTTTGTATGCGCCTGGAAGCCGAAAGAGCTCTTCATTCAAAGCTGATGGCCCCAATCCTCAGCGCCTTTCAATCCAAAGTTCGGCAGGCCGCAATGAACCCACCGAAGATTCCTCTTATTTCGAATGTGACGGGTAACTGGATTACCGACCAGGAAGCTGTTGACCCAAGGTATTGGTCCACTCACTTACGTGAAACCGTGCGCTTTGCTGACGGGATAAAAAAACTACTAGAAACATCCAATGCGATTTTTTTAGAAATAGGGGCAGGTCGGGATTTGCGTTCACTGGCGCAGCGCTGCATTGACCGACAGTCCAAACAGGGGCATTATGTTATAGACCTGGTCAGACATTCCCAAAAAGAAATCCCTGATTTATATTACCTGTTAAATCAAATAGGCAGGCTGTGGCTCCAGGATTTAATCCCCGACTGGATTGAATTTCATAAAGACCGACAGAGGTACCGTTGTTCTCTACCGCCATACCCTTTCGAAGGTAAATTTTACCAATTGGATGGCGATATTCATAAATTGGGAACAGAACTCTTTCCCAGGCAGTCTTCCACCAATAAGAAAACCGATATTACTGACTGGTTTTATATTCCCGTGTGGGAACCGTCTGTTGCGCTGCTTGAGGAACCACCGGCAGGAGCGGGGGAACATAAAAATTGGCTGGTATTTATCGGTGAATCCCACTTCTCCAGGCAACTGCACCAACATTTACAGCAGCAAGGCCAATATGTGTGTACAGTTGCAGCGAGTTCAGAATTTTCCGCCGGAGGGGAGGGAGAATATTGGATAAATCCTTCCCACCCGGGTGACTATGATGCCCTTTTCCAGGAATTGCTTCGATTAAATAAAGTCCCCCATAAAATCCTTCATTGTTGGAATACAATAGATACTACAACGGAAATTCAAAGCAGTAGAACTTTACTGGGGAAAATTGAACAATCACTGGATTTGGGACTTTACAGCTTGCTAAACATCGCCCAGGCCATAGGGAAAAATAGTATTTCACAAGGAATTGACATATATGTGTTAACGAATAATATGCAAGAGGTAACGGGAGAGGAAAAACTGTGCCCTTTAAAAGCAACCATTACAGGAGCAGTAAAAGCTATTCCCCTGGAATACCGCAACCTCCATTGTACCGGCATCGACATTTCCTGTCCACCGGCCTCAAGTCCAATGGAAAACCAGCTTATCAACCGACTGATGAACGAATTTATCGTCGGCACAGCGAATCCGCTCATTGCATTTCGCGGAAATCAGCGCTGGATTCCGGCAGTGAACCCCCTACGTTTGCCTGAAGGGAGGGGAAATCGTCTTCAGCAATCGTTAACTTTAAAAGAAAACGGCGTTTATCTAATAACCGGTGGTTCAGGCGGTATCGGATCTACCTTGGCGGAGTACCTCGCCAGAACAGTAAAGGCAAAATTGATATTGGTGGCACGTTCTGTTTTCCCCCAGGATAAAATTAAAAAAATCCGGGAGTTGGAAGAGAGCGGGGCAGAAATTATGATAGCCAATGCGGATGTGTCTGATGAAGCGCAGATGGAAACATTAGCCACGCGGGTCTTGGAACGTTTCGGTCCGGTAAATGGGGTGATTCATGCTGCCGGTCTCCCGGATTATGCGGGTGTTATCCAGGGACGCACCCGAGAGATGACCGAAAATATACTGGCCCCCAAAGTCCACGGTACACTGGTATTGGACGCTATTCTTAAAAATCATCCCCTGGATTTCTTTATCCTATGCTCTTCTCTCACTTCCCAATGGACCCCACCTGGACAAGTGGGTTATTGTGCGGCAAACCATTTCCTGGATGCCTTTGCTCACTATAAAATGATCCGAGATGGAACTACCACTTTTACTGTCTCCCTTAACTGGGATTTCTGGCTAGAAGTGGGAATGGGAGTAAAAGCTGTCCGGGAGTTGAGGGAAAAGAACTCCTTACTGATTTCTTCCCATTCCAACCCGGAATATGGGATATTGCCCTCAGAAGGCAGCGAAGTATTTGGGCGCATTATCAGCCTGGGAAACAGCCGTCCCTTTTCCCAAATTGCGGTATCCACCCGAGATATCAGTATTGTATTGGAACAACACAACACCCCGGTGGAAGAATTGCCCCAAAGGGCAGAAAGCGAGCAAGAAAAAATCGGGTTGGAAGACATTCAACCGAGGCCGGAATTGAGCAGTGAATATGCAGCGCCTGTCAGTAAGACGGAAACCAGTTTGGCCGCCATCTGGCAGAGAATATTTGGAATTGGGAATATCGGCGTCCATGACGATTTTTTTGAATTAGGCGGAGATTCCTTGATGGCCATTACAGTCATATCGAAAATTCACAAAGAACTGGACGTAGAAGTACCCCTGCCGGAATTTTTCAATCGCCCCACCATTCAGAAGATGAGTGCATATATCGATAATACTCAATCCAGTGGCTGTGAATCTATAAACCCGGTGGAAAAGAAGGAGTATTATCCTCTTTCATCCGCCCAAAAGCGCTTGTACATCTTACAGCAGATGGACCTTGAGGGAGTGGTCTACAACATGCCGGGAATTTATATACTGGCGCAGCCACTGGAGAAAGAAAAATTACTGGAAACCTTCAACCGGTTGATAACCCGACACGAAAGCCTTAGAACCTCATTCCCGGTAACCGGGGCAGAACCGGTTCAAAAAGTACATAATCCCAGGGACATTCGCCTGGAAATTCAATACCATACGATAAAAAAAATAGTGCAGCCAGGGCCGGGAATGCAGTTAACAGAAGAAGCGGAAAAGATTATCCATGACTTTGTCAGGCCATTTAATTTAGCCCAACCCCCATTGCTGCGAATAGGGGTAATAAACAGCGCTGGCAATGAACAGGTATTAATGGAGGATATGCATCATATTATCTCTGATGTAGTCTCACACAATATATTAATAAAAGACTTTACCACCCTCTATGCCGGGGGGCTGCCGCCGGAGATGCGCATCCAGTATAAAGATTATTCGGAATGGCAACGACGGAATAACCTACCGGTCGCTGGAGATGAGGAAAAAAAACCGGCCGGGATTATAAAAGCCAAAAGATCAAAAGATTACTGGCAGGAAGAATTCCAGGGAGAAATCCCGGTACTAAACTTAGCCACTGACTTTAATCGGCCGCTTATCCGAAGTTTTGAAGGAAAAACCTTAAATTTCCTTATCCAAAGTGAAGAATCTAATGCGATTAAGAAAATGACAGCGACGGAAGGGGTCACGTCGTTCATGGTGATATTGAGTTTACTCAACATCCTGCTGGCGAAACTCAGCGGCCAGGAAGATATTGTTGTCGGTACAGATATAGAAGGCCGCATTCATACGGATACCCGGGTAATCATTGGTATGTTTGTCAATACCCTGGCCTTGAGGAATTTCCCAGCCCCGGGAAAAACGTATAAAGAATTTTTGGGGCAAGTCAAAGACCGGACCTTGAAAGCCTTTGAAAACCAGGATTATCCCTTCGAAGACCTGGTAGAGAAAATATCTGTGACCAGGAATGCCGACCATAATCCTATTTTCGACGTCATGTTTTCCTTTATGAATGTGAAAGAAATGGAAAAACAGGCCAGTAAATTAGGAACCCGGGAGGGAGCAGTCCCTGAAATGCGCCCTTATTCCTATAAAAACAGGACCGCCAAGTTCGACCTGACATTGAATGCCTATGAAACCGACGCAGGTTTCTTTTTTTCCTTCGAGTACTGTACAAAACTCTTTAAAGAACAAACAATCGCAAGATTTACCGTTTATTTCCAGCGACTGGTTACCAGGCTAATAAAAAATCCGAACGTCAGGATCGGAGATATTGAAATACTGAGCCGCGAAGAACAGGAACATTTCTTAACCGTTGCCAGGAATAATAAAGATAAAACCTTTCTAAAAGATATAATAAACTCCCGGCAACTACCCGCTGAAAGGGAAGCGGACTTCGATTTTTAGGAGTAGGAAGAATGAAAAAAAATCGATTGCCTACTTATCGGGTATAACGAAATGAATTTTGTCGACTATGAAAAGACAGTTAGAACAATGGGTTTGAATTCAGGGGCATACCGGGATTTAAATTTAAACTTTATCCGTTTTAACAAATGGCCCTATTCGATATCTAAAATATTTAACGACTTTTATGGCCAGGAAGACAACGCCCGAGATCTACTCAAAACTCCTGGAGGTCACCGAAGCCTTCAGGGCCGCGAAGCCATGGCATGTATAAAGCAAGCCTGCTCGTTAAACGGGAATGCCGAACCGGAACAAATACCTGGTAGTACGACCGAAGTCGAATTCGATTGGATATGAACGGGAGGCCATATGCTAAATAAAAACAATAAAAATATTTTTCTCTTTCGATCCCGGTTTCTAAAACAAAAAGAATATTGGATAAAAAAGTTATCCGGCGATTTGACTTCCACCGGTATTTTGTTTGATTTCGATAATGGGCAGCCCCTTGAAACGGATGACGGGAAAATAGAAATTCCTATTCCCGCTGACTTAGGCGCCCGTGTAGTGAAGTTAAGTAAAGGCTCCGACCTTTCGATATATATACTTTTATTAGCAGCGTTGAAAATCCTGATTTTTCGGTATACTGCCAATGAGGATATTAATATCATCTCGCCCCTTGACAGGTGGAAAGTTACGGAAGAAACCATCAACTCCCTTTTATTTATCCGTGACCAGATAGAAATGGGACAAACCTTTAAGGAAGTGGTACTCAACATCCGGCAATCGGTATTAGACGCTTATGAAAACCAGGATTACCCCTATGAAATGCTGTTGGAATACTTGTATGCCTCGGCCGAGCAGCAAAACCCACGGACCATCTCTGATACTCAATGTTCCCTGGCCGGCTTACATGATGATAGGAATATTGAAATTATAAAATCGAGTCTAGCCATTCATTTCGTCCGCGATGAAGACCGGTTAAGAGGGTATATATCATATGAAATCCCCACCTATAAAAAGAGTGAAGTATCCAGATTTGCCGGTCATTTCCTCTGTCTTTTGGCCAGTGCCCTGGAAAATCCGGGAACCAGGGTGGCGGATATTTCTATTCTAACGGAACAGGAGCAAGAGCAGTTATTAGTAAGTTTTAACGATAATAAAACCGGAAGCGCGGGAGATAAGACCATCGTTCAATTTCTCCAGGAACAAGGGGAAAAAATACCCGATAGAGTCAATCTATGCTGCCAGGCTGAACATATTACTTACCGGGAATTAAACCGGAGGGTGGAAGTGCTGGCAAAGGTTTTGCGAGACAGCGGGGTAAGAGAAGAGCGGACGGTGGGTATTCTACAAGCACGATCACCCCGGTTGGTAGAGAGTATACTGGCCGTATGGCAAGCGGGGGGAGCCTATATCCCCATCGATCCCGATTATCCCCTGGAACGAATCGAATACATGTTAAAAGACAGTGGAGCTAAATTGTTGGTTACTACCAGCAGTAAAGAAATTGAGAAGGTGAGAAGGTGGGAAGGTGAGATAATACTCTTAGACGAAATTAACGAATTCCTAAAAAGCAATGTTACCCCGCTTACCCACTTACCCGCTCATCTTCAAAGTCCTTCAAATCCGGACGTGGTCCTCTCAATCTCAACCTACCAGGTTAGGTCTGCCAAACTGGCCTACATCATCTATACATCCGGTTCGACCGGAAGACCCAAAGGCGCGATGATCGAACATTTAGGCATGATGAATCACATCAACGCAAAAATCACTGGCCTCCGTTTATCTGATCGGAGCATTGTGGGGCAAAATGCGTCTCACACCTTCGATATTTCTGTCTGGCAATTTTTTGCTGTTGTGGTAGTCGGGGGGAAAACGGTAATTTATTCTAATGAATTGATATTGGAATCCGGGAAGTTTCTTAAGCAGCTTATAAAAGATCAGATTACGGTATTGGAAGTTGTTCCTTCCTATCTATCCTTACTTTTGAATCCAGTTAGGGATGAAGTATTTTTGCCCCTCGAATATCTCCTGGTGACAGGAGAGGAAGTAAAACCATCCCTGGTAAAACAGTGGTTTAACCGATACCCTCAAATCCGGATGGTGAATGCTTATGGACCGACAGAGGCTTCCGATGACATCACTCATTATTTTATGGACAAAGTCCCGGAAACGGCTCGGATTCCTATCGGGAAGCCACTCCAAAATTTCACTATTTACATAGTGGATAAAAATATGAATCTATGCCCTATTGGTGTTAAGGGAGAAATCTGGGTTGGTGGAGTCGGTGTCGGAAGGGGGTATTTGAATAACCCGGAAGTGACGAAGGATAAATTTAAAACAAAAAAATCGAAAAATAAAAGCTATTTCGGGGGGTCAAGGGGGGCGGTATATCGGAAGAGCACACGTCAGAAATCCAGAAACAAT
>JAUPLE010000284.1 GCA_030837085.1 Acidobacteriota bacterium
CCAGCGCGTTCTCTTCCCAGTCAATGGTTTCCATAACCGCTTCGGCGGCATCGCCCACGCGCCGGGTTTCGCTGTAAATCTCTTTGAGGACAGAGTATTCGCGGTGGCATTGGGGACAAGTTTGCAGGTGATTTTCCATTGTCTGTGACCGCGGGTCGGATTTGGTGAGTTCCCCGGATAGGTAATCCACCATTATTCCCTTAATCTCTTTACATTTATATGTTTTCATTTTGTCACCCTACTCAATTCTATACCTCTAAACAGGCGCATGCAGTAACCGCTTTTCCAGGTTTTTCACGGCCCGGTGATATTGGGATTTGACGGTTCCCACCGATAGGTTCAACATAAGGGAAATCTCCTCGTGTTTTAAATCGCTGTATTGTTTGAGCATGAAAATCATTTGCTGACGTTCTGGCAGGCGCATCACGCATTTTTTCAAGGTATGTTTGAAGTGCAAGCGGTCCATCTGGCTTTCAGGGTTGGTGGTTTCGCGGTCCCGGCTTTCATAGAACTCATACAATTCCCTATCATCTGCTTTTTTCTTCTTGAATTTGCGGTAAAAATCAACGCATAAGCGGTAGGCGATGCGGTACACCCAATTCTTAAAGGCAGTCGGGCTGTCGCTGTATTTGAATTCGAACCGGTGGATCTTTTCATAGACCCTTAAAAAGGTTTCCTGTACTATTTCCATGGCGTCATCCTTATCCTGGAAGAACCCGAAAGCCAATTTAAAGACTTTCCGCTGGTAGAGGGAAACCAGTTCTGTAAAGGCATCATGGTCTCCTTGCTGCACCTGGCGGATAAGTTCATTTTCCTTCCGGCTTTCGGCATCGTTCAACTCCTTTAATTCTTGTGTTTCTTTCATTACCGCTGCATACGTCCTGTTTTCTTTATTATTCCATTACTTCATTGTACCAACCCGCTGGTTATACAGTCGCTTAAAAAAAGAAGCGCAGCCAGCATAAAAATAATTATAATCATTTTTCTCAACATTGTTCAACTCCTTGCTTCAGATTAAATAACGGGGGGATTCGGAAAATGGTTTACACGTGGAGAAATTTTTTTTAATACCAGCGGTCATGAGGAATCCCCGTACCTGTCGCTCATTATAATTTTACCACAAAGGCATCAAGTGAACCTTTGCGCCTTGTGGCTATTTTCATCAGGGTTACTCCTCGATTTATGGAAACGCTAATTCCATATTTGCTCGTTTTTTGGAATTACCAATCCCAGGTTATCACAATTGGAAAATTCTGTCAACCGGAAGTATGGAAGATGAGGGCAACCAGGTGTTGTCTTTTTATTTCGATTGCGCTACAATAATAATATGTTTAAATAATACGTAGGAGCAGCGCATGAATAAATTTTTTAATACTGCCGGACTTTGTACACCGGATAAGCATTACATGGTAGACCCATTAAAACGTTTAACCGATATCGAAAACCTGATAAATAACGAACTCTATTTCATGGTCCATGCTCCCCGCCAGTCCGGGAAAACCACCTACTTACACGCGTTAACGCAGAAACTCAACTGGGAAGGAAAGCATATTGCAGTGACGGCGTCATTTGAACGGGCGGGTTTTTCGACAATTACCATGGATAAAGCCAACGAAACGATTATTGACAGTATTTACAGCGCTTCTAAACAACAATTACAGGAAATTTTTTGCCCGGGAAATCCCGAACAAAAAAAGTATCTTGATTTAAAAAACTACCTCCAGGCATGGTCGGAAAGCCAGGAAAAACCGATCGTCCTTTTTGTTGATGAAATCGATGCTTTATTGGATAATGTTTTGATTTCGGTGCTTCGTCAATTAAGAGATGGCTATCAATCCAGGCCGAAGCATTTTCCGTCCTCCATCGCTTTGGTAGGATTGCGGGACATCCGGGATTATAAAGCCCAGGTAAAAGAAGGCCGTAAATCATTAGGTACAGCTTCTCCCTTCAATATTAAATCGGATTCGCTGGTGCTTAACAATTTCAAAAAAGAAGAAGTTTTCGAATTATTAGACCAACATACCCGGGCCACCGGCCAGGAATTCCCCGTCGAAACCAAAGAAGAAATCTTCCGCTTATCCAACGGTCAACCATGGCTGACCAATGCCCTGGCTCGACAGATCGTAGAGAAAATTCTTAAAAACGATTACTCCCAAAAAATCACCCTGGAAATTGTAACCGAAGCTAAAAATGAACTGATCCTGCGCCGCGATACCCACCTGGATTGCCTCATCGATAAACTAAATGAAGATAAAGTAAAAAAAATCGTTCAAGCCATTATTAATGGGGATTTTGTCCTCTTCGACAGGCTGGATGACACGGTCTCATATGTCAGGGACCTGGGTATTGTTTCGCAAACTTCTCCTTTGAAATTCGCAAACCCCATTTATGCGGAGATCATACCGCGCGTAATGGCATTCTCTTTCCAGGATTCATTGCCTGAAGAAATTGCACAATCAAAATTTGTTAATCAAGCCGGAGCACTGGATATGGAGAAACTATTAAAGTCATTCCAGGTTTTTTATCAACGAAATAGCCAGGCGTGGTTGAGTCGGTTCGAATACAAAGAATCGGCGCATCATCTTTTATTAATGGCTTTTTTGCAGCGAATCGTGAACGGGGGAGAAATCATCCGTGAAATGGCAGTAGGGAATGGCCGCCTTGACATGCTTGTTAAATTTAGAAAACAGGAATTCGCCCTGGAAATAAAAATTAAACGGGATAATATCACCATCGAAGAAGGTAAAGAGCAATTGTCAAATTACCTTGACCGGTTAGGGTTATCGGAAGGATACCTGGTCATCTTTGACCCGGGGAAGAAAAAATGGGAACAAAAGATTTATTACAAAGATATTACCTATAACAATAAAAAGATTATTATGGTAGGGCTTTAAAAAATCTGGTAAATAGTTGACTTGAGCTTCAAAAGGTATCGATATCGCTGTTATTACGGAAACTTCCGGTTTGACCGCGGCGGAAATCGCAAATCTGTGAGAACGAAGCATCGGTTATACTGATTGTTTTTTTCATCATTCATCATTTATCATTCATCATTTATCATTCTATCACGCTCAACAGCGGCCCACGGTTACGCGACAAACACGGACGC
>JAUPLE010000285.1 GCA_030837085.1 Acidobacteriota bacterium
CATGGCTTTTCCTTTAAGGGCCTTCAGGATTTCCGGTCTGTTTTTATGGTTCTCCATTAAGCGGGGGTCTTTCTGCGAGTCGGCCAGTACTTTTCCATCCGGGGCGATCACGGTAATACGCATTTCCACCTCTTTGCCCACTTCCTTGACCAGGCGGTCCATGCCGGCCAGGTCACCGGCTTCGTACAACGCCGTGATTTCCGGTTTCAGGGAATATCCCACCTGGCTCAAATGGGTGGTGAGGTTCTCGATATAGAATTTTCTTATGGTGTTTTGGGTGAAGAGGTAAACCAGGGCAAGTACCAGGGCAATAACGCCCACGTAACTGACAAAGGTACGTATAAAAAACGTACGCGCCGAACGGCTTAAAAAATTCTCTCTCATGTTCATTGATCCTTGTTTATTAAGATTCATCATTCATCATTCATCATTCGATAATTTATATCCCACTCCCCTGACGTTTTTGATCAAATCGCCGGCGGGTCCCAGTTTTTCTCGTAGGTTTTTGATATGGACATCTACGGTACGGTCAAAGACATCTTTTTCATCGCCCCACAGGCCGGCCAGGATTTTTTCCCTGGAAAATACCCAGCCCGGTTTTTCCGCCAGGATTTTCAGGATCATGAATTCAGTGGCCGTCAGTTGAATTTTTTCATCTTTTACCAGGACATCGTATCTGGCGGTATCGATGGTCAGGATATGACCGATGGCTATTTTCTTTGAAGTCCGCGCCGCGGGCGGTTTGTTCCTGCGCAGTACCGCTTTAACTCTAGCCACCAATTCCCGTGGGGAAAAAGGTTTGGAGATGTAATCATCCGCGCCCAGTTCCAGGCCCAGGACCACATCCAGTTCTTCGGTCCTGGCCGTGACCATTATGATGGGGAAATCAGGGTATTTCTTATCATTCTTCAGTGTTTTACATACATCCAGGCCGTCGTGGTCCGGAAGCATCAGGTCCAGGATGAGCAAATCCGGGACTTTTTTTTTCAGCATGGCCAGCATGGGGCCTGCCTCGGAGAATTTATCCACCTCGTACCCGGCTTTTTTGAGGTTGAGGGCAATTAGTTCAAGTATATCCGGCTCATCTTCTACTATGAAAACTCGTTTTTTATCTTTTATTTCATTGTTCATCTTCTTGCTTTCCCAGGGACAGGTTGGCGTATATAAGCAAAAGGGCCGCAATAACGGCAGTAATTCGCTGTTCAACTCTCGGTACGTTGTCGTTAAGTAAGATAAAGAAAATGAATCCTGCTAGAAAGGCGGCCATCAATTTTGAAATGAATCTGTGGGAAGAGAAGAATTCCAGGTGAAATAGTCGATGGGCCAGGTATTCAAAGGCCAGGACCAATGTGAAAACCGCAATTGTTAATATAATATCCATGGTTGATTGCTCCTTTTTACATTCGCTTTTTCATCATTTCAAATTGCTTCTCTTATAATATAGCACAACCGTATTTTATTGTAAAATATCTCTGTAAAGTTTTTTGCTCTTTAGCCGAATTGACCGGAGATGTAGTCTTCGGTTTTCTTATTGCCGGGGTATGCAAAGAGTTGGCAGTGGGTGAGATGGTTAATGGCAAAAATATTGGGTCTAAACCTCGGTCCGACTTCCCAGAACGTTGAAGAAACTTCCCGGTGGTTCGGAAAATCTTTCGGAAGGTCAGAAAAATCTTTGGGAAGCCCTATTTAATCATTTTGGAGATTGGATTGATCATCCCTTTGCAGAGTTAAAAAAGGTGTGAGCCACTGGTTAGTGGCTCACAAGGGATGGAAAGGGAGAAGCTGGACATATTAATAACTGGTTACCGGGATAAATCCCACATCCTGGACGATTTCCTGTCCTTTTTTTATTAATACCTCCAAAAAGCGTGCATTAAAACAAGGCTTTGAGACACTGCCCTCAAAGAAGGAAGAACCAGTGCCATGCAAGGAGGGTTGGGCCGGATTCCTGGATTGTAAATATAAAGTCTTGATTTTTGCGATATCTTGTATATCCCTTTCCTCGTTTTCAAATAATTCCTTTTTCAAGGTACTCTTCTAACTTTGCCAGCGCTTCGGGCATGTTCAGGCGACCAAAACCGAATCGTACATGATGATTATCGTAATTGTAGATATTCCCGGGTAAAAGAAGTACACCTTTTTTATTTACCAGGTCCAGGCAGAAAGCCTCGGCTTCCTGTTCGAACTTCAACCGGGGGAATATCAGTAGCCCGGCCCTCGGTTTGACCCACTCGAAAAGGTCCTCATATTTTTTAAAAAAGATTTCCAGGAGTTGGAGGTTGGATGTAATGATGCCCAGGTTTCTTTTTAGGATATATTCTTTATTCCTGAGGGCCAGGGTGGCCAGGAACTCGCCGGGCGCACTGCTGCAAATAGTGGTGTAATCTTTAAAGGAAGCGATTTTTTTGTATAATACTTTGTCCCGGGCGGCGATCCAGCCGATTCTCAAACCCGGCAGCCCGAAAGATTTCGACATCACACCCAGCGACACGGCTTTGTCGTAGACCTCACAGGCCGAGGGTAACCGGTCTTTTTCAAGGTATTCCAGGAAACGATACACTTCGTCGGAGAAGATGTAAATATCATGCTGCCTGGCGATTTCAATCAACTTGTTGAACATTTCCCCGGTCATCGTATAGCCGGTAGGTGTATTGGGGAAGTTAACTACAATTGCTTTGGTTTGCCGGGTGATATTTTTCTTAAGGAAATCCAGGTCCAATTCCCAATTATTTTGGGCGTCCATGGACCAATCCGTGACTTTGCAGCCGATGGCGTGGGCGATTTCGGAGAGGGATTGGTAGCAAGGAGATTGGACAATAATATGATCGCCTGGTTCCAACAGTACATTCATAAAAATAAATATACCTTCCTCAGCGCCGGCCAGGACAATTATGTCATCGGGCGTCGTATTGGTATACAGTTTGGAGATTTCGCAGCGCAGTTCCGGGTTTCCCAGGGTTTCAGTGTAACCCAGGTGCAGTTTTCTAAAGGCTTCCCCGGCGTTTTTTTCTAAAGCCAGGAGTTCTTCTATAGTAAAAGATTCACAATCGGAAGTACAGAGGAGATAGGGAGCAGTGAATTCAAACCTGGCAAAAAAACGTTCTAATTTAAAGTCATTTAGTTTCATACCCTATTTTAAACGTAATGGCTGAAGATTTCAATAAGAATTTTGAAAAGATCAATTAGGGAACATCTCAAAAATTTTCCCTTAACATTGGGAGCGAGAAATAAAAAAGCATCAGGCTATTGAAATGAACCGCGATTTCATTTAAAATGTATCAATGGATATAGACACCAATATTTTAATGGGCGATGACGATATGAACGATGACGACATCTCCATCAGCCCCTACAATTACTGCGATTACTGGTGCGAAAAATGCCTCGCACAAGACCACTGCGTGGTCTATAATAAAGAATTGGAAGCGGAAGAAGAGGGGAAAAATGCCTTTGAAGTGGCCAGCGAAAACCTGGAAAACGCCATCGATATGATCCGCCAATACGTCGAAGAGAATGATATCGATATCTCGGGAATGCTGGAAGAGGTATATGACGACGGCTCCTTTGAAAAAATTTACCAGGAAATCCAGGAAAACCCCCTGCTGGCCATGTGCCATATTTACATGGAAAGATCCGAGGAATTCTTTGAACATTACCGGGATCGCTATTTAACGCCTCCCTTCCTGGTTGAAGCTTTTTCAAACCTGGGCTGGTACCGCACCCTCTTGCCCGTTAAAATGGAACGTACCCTACACTCCCTCTACGAATTTACCGCCAGGGAAGAAGAATTCACCCTCCAGGATGCTTTACTCACCTCACTGGTCGTCTATAAATCCCTGAGAAGATCACTATCCGCCGTCAGGGAATTAAAAGATAACCTCGTGGACTACCAGGATATATTAACTGAACTGGAAGACCTCCTGGTTGCCATACACACCGGCCTTAAGCATGAATTCCCTTTCTGGATTCTCCTGAAGATACTGTGCGGCTATTTGGTTTACGCGCAGAATCATCCCGGTAAAAAAAGGCGGAAAAAAGGAACTCATAATGGCGAAAAAAATTAAAAAACATTCCGGGTATGTCGCTCTCATCGGCCGCACTAACGTAGGAAAATCAACCTTCTTAAACGCCATCCTGGAAACCAAAGTCTCCATCGTCTCTAATAAACCTCAAACCACCCGCAAACAAATCCTGGGTATTAAAACCACAAAGTACGGACAAATCATTTTTTTCGACTCGCCCGGGATTCATAAACCCTATTTCAAACTAAATGAACGAATGATGAAAGACGTCCACGCCTCACTGGTAGACGCTGACCTGGTTCTCTATTTCATGGAAATGGATGACCAACGGGAAGATGATTTTGCCATCTCACTATTTGAGAATATCGGGAAACCTATTTTCCTGGTGATTAATAAAATCGATAAATACAACAAAGCAAAAGTACTGGAGAAAATCGATCGCTTCAAGGACGCCTACCAATGGAACGAAATTGTCCCCCTTTCCGCCCTCAAGAACGTCAACATGGATTTAATCGAAGAATTGATCTATAACTACCTGCCGGAAAATGAGTACTTCTACCCGGAAGAAGAATGGACGCTGCAAAGCGAACGTTTCTATGTATCCGAAATAATCCGGGAAAAAGTCCTGAATTCCGCCCAGGCGGAACTACCTTTTACTACCACTGTGAAAGTGGAGGAAATCACAGACAAAGAGAAAATTATGTACATCCGGGCCGAAATTTACGTGGAATCCAATTCCCAAAAAAAAATCCTGGTGGGCAAACACGGGAATTTTGTGAAACATGTCGGCGAAACCGCCCGCAAAGACCTGGAAGACTATTTCGAAAAACAAGTCTACCTCGACCTGTTTATAAAAGTTGTTCCCAATTGGAGAAATTCCCCCCATATCCTGAGCCAATTGGATGAATAACAATGACTGATTTTTTCTTGATTATTTTTCCATTTTGTAGTAAATTAATGGATTTAAAAAGGAGAAACTGATGAGAAAACATATCATATCTATATTAACTGTCGCCCTACTGTTAAGTATTTCTATGGTTTCAATGGCGCAAGAAAGTAAGGAGGCGCAAGAAACTCAAGACCAGGAAATCACCCCGGAAGGCCTGGAAAAAGCAGTTACCTATTATATCAACGGCAATACTGAAACTGAAGGGTATTTAAAAAACGGAGAGAAAGAAGGGAAATGGTCCGAATGGTATGAAACCGGCGAAAAGAAGAGCGAACAAGAATACCAAAACGGTCAAAAAGTCGGGATGTGGATCGAATGGTATGAAAACGCCAATCGAAAAATCCAGGGCGTCTACAAAAACGATGAAAAAGACGGTAAATGGTTCGAATGGTATGAAAACGGCCAGGGAAAAAACAAACAAGAATTTAAAAACGGCGCAGAAACCGGAAAATGGTACGAATGGGACGAAAATGGAAAAATTATCCACGAAATTGAATACTTCGAACCCGGCCGAAAAAAACTGGAACGCAGTATCGAAACCACTGACGACGGCGAAATCGAAACCTACAGCGAATGGCTAAAAGACGGCAACCAACGCCTGGAAATGCAAACGATAAACGGGGAAAAACACGGCCCTTATAAAGAATGGTTCAAAAATGGGAATGTGGCCCTGCAAACGGAATTCAATAACGGCCTGGAAAACGGCCTGCACCAGGACTGGTACGAAAATGGCAATATGCGAATGGAAAGCGAAATGAAAAATGGAAAACGCCACGGCATTACCTCCTTCTGGAACGAAAACGGCGTAAAACAATGGAGCGAAGAATATAGAGACGGCCAATTCGTAAGAAAAGTCCAATAATATCCAACCGCCCACGAATTACACGAATACACATGAAATAAAAAGGCCCACGTTATCAGCGAAGACACAGAAAAACACAGAATTTTAGCCGCGAAGAACGCGAAGACACGCGAATTAGGTTCAATTTTCATCATTCATCATTCATCATTCTAACTTTAAAATGCTGCCCTTAAATTTCCTAAAACAAGCATTTATTCTCATGATTGGTCTAACCAATCATGAGAATAAATAAAATATTTTTCCCTCTTGACAAAAACTGAATTTCATACTATCCTTTGGTATTACCAATATGGTATTGAAAGCTGATTTAAAATTGAAATTGAAAATGAAAAAGAATGTGGCTTTACAAGAGTTGCTTGATTATGTGAAAGAACAGAAATTCAATAAAGGCGATCGGTTGCCTTCGGAGCGGGACCTGGCTGTGATCCTGGGCATCAGCCGCACCACGATCCGTGAAGCGCTGCGGATACTGGAGGAGCGGGGAATCGTTAGAGCCAGGAGGGGCAGCGGCGTATATGTAAACAAAAGTGCGGAAGCCATGGAATTGGATGAGAATTCCATCCCGCCGGATGAAGAGACGCGAATCAAAGATCATTTAGAAGCCCGTTTTATGATTACCCCGGTCATTATCCGTCTCGCGGCCGACCGCGCCACTGAAGAAGAAATGTCCGCGCTTCGGAATTGCATTGTCGGCATGAGCCGCGCCATCGTAGCAAGAGAATTAAGGCAATTGGTCGATGCTGACAGCGAATTCCACCGCCTCCTGGCCGCTATGACCAGGAATCATAAACTGATTAAAATCATGGACCTCTTAAATACCGGCAATGAGATTTTTTGGGAGTATTTTATAAATAACGATGAATTTGTAAACAATGTGATTTTTGCCGGATTCGTGGAAATCGTTAATGCTGTCAAACGCAAAAATGGGGAAGAAGCCGCGGAACTGGCAAAACGGAATATCGTTAATGCCTGCGAGTGGCTTTCCAGGATCAAAGATACCCATTACAGCGACATTCTCGGGATAATAAAAAATTGAAAAAAATAAAAAACATTAACCGGTCACAGGTAGGCATGAAGCGATTGAGAAAATTGTATCGGGCATGTTTTACCGTGGCTGAATTAAAAATATAAAAGGAGAAATTGAATATGTGTGCAAAAAACTACAACGCATTTGAGACAGCTCAAGCACAATTTGACCGGGTTGCAGAAATATTGGACCTGGATCAGGCTACCAGGGATTTGCTGCGGAATCCGCTGCGGGAATACCATTTCAGCATCCCCGTTACTATGGATGATGGATCGAAAAAGATATTCAAGGGCTTTCGGTGCCTTCATAATGATTCCAGGGGGCCCGGTAAAGGCGGCATTCGCTTTCATCCCCAGGAAACGATTGATACTGTTCGCGCATTGTCCATGTGGATGACGTGGAAATGCGCGGTTGTAGATATACCCCTTGGGGGCGGTAAAGGTGGAGTGATTTGTGATCCCCATAACCTGAGTCCCCGCGAACAAGAACGGTTGTGCCGCGGCTGGGTGCGCCAGGTGGCCCAAAATGTGGGCCCCCTGCAAGATGTCCCGGCCCCGGATGTGATGACCAACGCCCAACATATGTTGTGGATGCTGGATGAATACGAAGCGATCCACCGCGCCAAATACCCGGGTTTTATTACGGGTAAACCGGTGGGCATGGGCGGTTCATTGGGTCGAACCGAAGCTACTGGCTACGGCGTTATTTTCACGGTGCGCGAAGCGCTGAAAGAAATGGGCATCCGCCCGGAAGACACGGTTGCCAGCGTCCAGGGCTTTGGAAACGTTTCCCAATACGCTATCCAACTGTATACGCAGTTGGGTGGGAAGGTGATTCTTGTTTCCAGTTGGGACCAGAACGACCAACAGGCATATGCGTTCAAGAAAAATTCGGGCGTTGATTTGAAAGAGTTGCAAGAGATTACGGATAGTTTCGGCGGGATTAATAAAGATAAAGCCAAAGAACTGGGTTATGAAGTCTTGCCGGGCGATGTTTGGATCGAACAGGAAGTGGATATCTTAATTCCCGCGGCGCTGGAAAATGAAGTCAATGCGGAGACGGTCAAGCGGATTCACCCGCGGGTTAAGATTATTGCCGAAGGCGCCAATGGTCCTACCACGCTGGAAGCGGATAAAGTCATCAGGGAACGCGGTATCTTTTTGATCCCGGATTTCCTTGCCAATGCCGGAGGAGTGACTTGCAGTTACTTCGAACAGGTGCAGTGCAACATGAATTATTTCTGGGAAAAGGATGAAGTGTTAGGCAAACTGGATACCAAGATGACTTCTGCTTTTATCGCGGTGAGCGACCTGGCCAGGAAGAAGAAACTGTACATGCGGGATGCGGCTTACGTGATTGCCATCGACCGTGTAGCCCAGGCCTGTAAAGGCCGCGGTTGGATCTAAACAAAAGTTTTACGGGGGTCCAGGGGGCGGTTTTTTAAAAGAGCCCCCTGGCCGCCGGAGGCAGCATGCCGCTGCACCCGGTTGCATGGCCCTTTGGTTTCCTACGCATCGGGCAGCGGTTCAAATCCTAATAGGGTGCATGCCCGCCGGAGGCATAAGACAAAATGGATTTCATCAAACCCTTCAACCGTGATTTCTACAGTGAAACGGATGAATTTACCTTTATCGGCGACGGCCGGTTGGGTGGTAAAGCGCAGGGACTGGCTTTTGTCAAGGAAAAAATCGTCTCTCATTTCGGGGAGTGGCGCAGTGGCGGCAGTAGTAGCAGTGGGAGCAGCCAAGTAATTGTTGACATTCCCCGGTTAACTGTTATCACCACGGAGTTTTTCGATCGTTTCATGGAACAGAACAACCTGTACGAAATCGCCTTTTCCGATCAAAGCAACGAGCGGATAGCGCATCATTTCATAAAAGCGGCTCTTCCCCCGGATTTAATCGGCGATCTCCGGGCCTTGATTTCCAAAGTTCATTCGCCGTTGGCGGTTCGTTCTTCCAGTTTGCTGGAAGACAGTTTAGAGTGCCCTTTTGCCGGGATCTACGAGACCAAGATGATCCCCAACAACCAGGCCGATATCGACACGCGGTTTCGCAAGTTGACGGAAGCCATTAAATTTGTTTATGCTTCTACGTTTTTCAGCAGCGCCAAATCGTATATTAAGACCACGCCGCATAAGATCGAAGCGGAAAAGATGGCGGTGATTATCCAGGAAGTGGTGGGACTCCGTCATTATGACCGGTTTTATCCCAATATATCCGGGGTGGGCCGGTCCTATAACTTTTACCCTACGGGTCATGCCGGGCCGGAAGACGGCGTGGTCAACCTGGCGTTGGGTTTAGGAAAAACCATCGTCGATGGGGGCGCGGTATGGACTTTTTCGCCCGAATACCCTGACGTTGCGCCGCCCTACAATTCGGTTAAGGATTTGATGAAGCAAACGCAGATCGATTTTTGGGCGGTCAACATGGGTAAACCGCCGGCTTATGATCCTTTCAAAGAGACGGAGTACCTGGTAAAATCATCTCTCAAGGAGGCGGAATACGACAACACGCTTATCTATATCGCTTCCACGTATAACCATGAATCGGACCGCATCGATATCGGGGCCGGGTTTCCCGGTCCCCGCATCATCAACTTTGCGCCGCTCCTGCAAGTGGAACTTTTGCCGGTGAATCGTTTAATCAAATCTGTCCTGGAAATATGCGAAACGACTTTCAATGCGGATGTGGAAATCGAGTTTGCCCTGACGATCGATTCGGCTAAAAAGCAGCCAACCCGGTTCGGACTTTTGCAGGTTCGGCCCATGGCGATTTCCTGTGAAATGATCGACCTGGAGGAAGATAAACTCACCCGGGAGCCCGGGACGGTGCTGGCCGCTTCGGACAATGTCATGGGCAACGGCAGCGTGGAAACTATTAAAGATATTCTTTATGTGGCGCCGGAGACTTTTTCATTAAAGGATTCCAAAGCCATTGCCCAGGAAATTTCCACCTTTAACCGCCGGTTGGTGGACGCGGGGAAACCTTATTTATTGATTGGGTTCGGGCGATGGGGTAGTTCAGACCCGTGGTTGGGGATTCCCGTGGATTGGGGACAGATATCCGGCGCCCGCGTGATCATCGAATCGCAACTGCCTGAATCGCATGGGAGCGGCGGAAGTATCGACTTGAGCCAGGGTTCTCATTTCTTTCATAACATTTCCAACCTGGGGGTTCTCTATTTTTCTTTAGCCAAAAGCGGGAAATTTCCCATCGATTGGCAGTGGATTAATGAGCAGGAACACCTTCACCGGGGAGATTATACCCGGCACGCGCAATTAAAATCGCCCCTCACCGTTAAAGTGGACGGGCGAAAACGAAAAGGAGTTATATTCAAATGACATCGTCCAACAGCATAAATACCAATTTATATACCTTGTTCCGGGATCTCCGTGAGAGGCGTAAAGAACTGGATTGTTTGTTTCAATTGGAAGAGTTGCTTCATAACCAGAAATTCGCGGAAATACCACTGGAAGAATTATTAAAGGAGATTATCCGGATCATCCCCAGCGGCTGGCAATTTTCAGATGCGGCGCAGGCGAAGATACTTTTTAAAGAAAACATATACACTTCGCCCGGGTACATAGAGACCCCCTGGCGGCAGACTGCAGAGATTAAAATACATAATACGGTAGTCGGGGAATTGGTGGTTTCTTATAACCGTGAAGTGCCTAAAAGCGCCGGCGATTATTTTTTAAAAGAAGAGGACCAGTTAATTAATGCCATTGCTGACCGCATCAGCCACATGGTGCTGCATAAGGAATTGAAAATAGTCTATCACCAATGGCAAGAGGCCGAGGAAAATCTGTCGAGGAAAACTCCCAGCGAATGGCGGGTGATAATCGATTTGCTGCAGAGTTCCAATGCGAGGCTGTTTATGTACTTATCGCAGAAAATGCTGCATTACCTATGCTGGAACGGCGTGGCCGAAGCCAAAGAACTGCTGCAGCAGACTGGCGCCGGGATGAGAAATGACGCCCGTAAACCCCTGCCTTTGGGCGATATGAACCAACCCAGCCGCAAAGAGTCCATGGATCGGATTAATACCATTAATAATGAAATCTTCAGGATCGCGTCCGAAAGCCTGAACGAGGACCAGGTGTTATTCCTTATCCGGCAGTGGCTGGAAGACGATAAATCCCGGTTCCTGGTTAAGGCCCTGGAAAACCCCAATTCTTCGCTCAACGACCTGCTCAATGCCATTACCCGGTTCCACTACCTGGAGAACGAGGGTATCCGGGTGTCGCGGGCCATTGAAAAGAGTTTACGGGTCTCCATGGTGCGCCATTTTCTTTCCGATCAACTGGAATTCATTAAGATCGCTAAAGGTCATATCCTGATCAGCGATTACTATGAACTGGTGAAAGGGGTAATATTTCCTGCCCGGAGTCATGGAAAATTAGGCGGCAAGAGCGCCGGGCTTTTCATGGCCAGTCGTATCGTTAATCATTCGCAAGAGTATCACGAATTATTCGGGGAGATCAAAACTCCCAAAACCTGGTATATTACTTCCGACGGGTTGATCGACTTTTTGCATTACAACAACCTGGAGGGCGTCTGGGAGCAGAAGTATAAGGAGATGGATGAAATCAACGTAGAGTATCCGAACATCATCCAGATATTCAAGAATTCGTATTTTTCCCCGGAAATCACTCGTGGATTGTCGATAGCCATCGATGACCTGGGGGATACGCCCATTATCGTGCGCAGTTCCAGTCTCCTGGAAGACCGTTTGGGCGCCGCTTTTTCCGGTAAGTACAAGAGCCTGTTCCTGGCCAACCAGGGTTCCAAGGAGGAGCGGTTGGAAGCCCTGATGGACGCCATCGCCGAAGTATATGCCTCTACTTTCGGCCCCGACCCCATCGAGTACCGTACCGAGCGGGGCCTGCTGGATTACCACGAAGAGATGGGGATCATGATCCAGGAAGTCGTGGGGACCCGGGTGGGGAATTATTTCTTTCCCACGTTTGCCGGCGTGGCCTTCAGCAATAACGAATTCCGCTGGTCGGCACGTATCAGCCGGTTGGACGGTCTGATACGCCTGGTGCCCGGCCTGGGAACCCGCGCCGTGGACCGCGTGGCCAATGATTACCCCACTTTGATCGCCCCGGGGAAACCCGACCTGCGGGTCAATGTGACCCCGGATGAAATCATTCGCTATTCTCCCAAACACATCGATGTCATTAACTTGCAAACCAACACTTTTGAAACGATTGAAGTAAATCAACTGATTAAAAATTTCGGCAACGATATCCCGGGTATCCAGAACGTGGTATCCACGGCCCGGGACCATCTGATCCAGAAACCCACATCCCTGTTGAATATCGATTTTGAAAAGGACAAGCTGTTGGTTACGTTTGAAGGACTTTTACAGCGAACGGATTTTATCAAGCAGATGCGCTGCATCCTTGATGTGTTGGAAAAGAGCATCGGTACGCCGGTGGACATTGAATTTGCCCATAACGGCCGGGACCTCTATTTACTGCAGTGCCGCCCCCAGAGCTACTCGTTGAATATTCAACCGGCGCCGATCCCGAAAGATATCCCCCAAAATAAAATCGTTTTCTCCGCGAAACGTTATATCTCCAATGGCTATGTACCGGATATTACCCATGTGGTTTACGTGGACGCGGAAGCTTACAACAGCCTGCCCGATATGACGGAAATGAAAACCGTGGGCCGCATCGTGGGAAAACTTAATAAAATACTGCCCAAGCGGCAGTTTATCTTAATGGGACCGGGCAGGTGGGGCAGCCGTGGAGATATTAAACTGGGTGTGGGTGTTTCCTATTCGGATATCAATAATACGGCGGTCTTAATCGAAGTTGCGCGCCAGAAAGGGAATTACGTGCCGGAACTTTCTTTCGGGACCCATTTTTTCCAGGACCTGGTAGAAGCTTCTATCCGGTATTTGCCCCTTTACCCGGATGATGCGGGGATTATATTTAATGAAAGTTTTTTTACCCGCAGCGACAATATCCTGGCGGATTTACTGCCGGAGTTTGCCTCTTTCGCCGACACGGTCCGGGTCATCGATGTGCCCCGGAGCGCCGATGGGCTTATCTTGCGTATTTTAATGAATGCGGACCTGGATGAGGCCGTGGGTATCTTTGCCGAACCGGGTACAAGGTCCCCGGAACCGGTGGAAAGAAAAGAAACCCGGCCCCGGAGCGCGGAAGATTTCTGGCGCTGGCGTTATAATATTGCCGAACGTATCGCCTTGAGCCTGGACCCGGAACGTTTCGGTGTAAAGAACTTTTATTTATTCGGCAGCACCAAGAATGCCACTGCCGGTCCGGGCAGCGATATCGATATATTGGTTCATTTTAACGGCAATGACGCGCAGCGTAAGGAACTGATGCTGTGGCTGGAAGGCTGGAGCCTGACCCTGGCGGAAGTTAATTACCAGCGAACCGGGTATAAGTCCGACGGATTGTTGGATGTTCACCTGGTGACGGATGAAGATATAAAGAATAAAACCAGTTATGCCGTAAAGATTGGCGCCGTTACCGATGCAGCCAAGCCATTGCCGCTGCGGACGCCCAGTAGTTAGCTTGCTTTTCTGAGTTTGTCCGCGCGTTTTCGCTCGTGGCTGTCCAGGTGTTTTTTTCGCATGCGCAGACTTTGCGGGGTAACCTCCAAAAGTTCATCGTCTTCAATATATTCCAATGCTTGTTCAATGGAGAATTGCCGGGGCGGAGTTAAACGGACGGCGTCATCGGAACCGGCGGCGCGCATGTTGGTTAATTTTTTGGTTCTGCAGACATTCACTACCAGGTCATTGTCTTTGCTGTGTTCGCCGACAATCATACCGGCATAAACAGGAACACCGGACCCGATGAAAAAACTCCCGCGCTCTTGCAAATTGAAAATACCATAGGCCACCGATACCCCGGGTTCCAGGGCGACGAGGACGCCTTTGGTTTTGCGGGTTAATTCCCCTTTGAAAGGCTCATAACCATGGAAACTATGATTGATGATACCGGTGCCGTGGGTAGCGGTCAGAAAATCATTTCTAAATCCAATCAAACTGCGGGAGGGAATAATAAATTCCAACCGGGTATAGCCGCCGGAGCCATTGGTCATATTAATCAATTCACCCTTGCGAATACCGAACATTTCGATGACAACGCCGGTATACTCCTCGGCCACATCGATAATGGCCAATTCCATGGGCTCGCATTTTACATCGTCGATATCACGGTAAATCACATCGGGTTTGGAAACCTGGAACTCATAATTTTCCCGTCTCATATTTTCAATCAGGATGGAAAGTTGCAGGGCGCCGCGGGCTTTCACCTTGTAAGCGCCCTTTTTATCGGTTTCTTCGACGCGCAGGCTAACATTGGTCAGCAATTCTTTTTGCAGGCGGTCCCACACATGCCGGGAAGTAACATATTTACCGTCATTACCGGCAAAGGGGCTGTCGTTTACGACAAAGGTAATGGCGAGGGTGGGTTCATCGATAAAAATGGTCGGTAAGGCCACGGGGTACTCTTTGGCGGCGATGGTATCGCCGACATCGATAATATCTATCCCGGCGATGCTGACAATATCGCCGGCCGCGGCAGAGAGTACGCTCTCTTTTTTCAGACCGGTATAGGTGAACAGTTTGGTAATCTTGTATGGCTTTTGTTCCCCGGATTGTTTGATAATCATCACTTCCTGGCCTTGTTTGACGACGCCGTTATGAATTTTGCCGGCGCCCATTTTGCCCAGGTAGTTGTCGTAGCTGATGGCAGAGGTCAAAAATTGCATGGGGTTGTCCGGGTCGCCCCCCGGTTCTTTAACATGTTTGAGGATCGTATCGAAGAGGGGGATCAGGTCGTTGTTGGTATCTTCCAGCTCATAGCGGGCGATGCCTTCTTTAGCGGAAGCATAAATAACGGGAAACTCCAATTGGGATTCACTGGCATCCAGTTCGACGAACAAGTCGAAGATAGCGTCCAGTACTTCGTGAGGTCTGGCATTGGGCCTATCGATTTTATTAATCACCACGATCGGGTTGAGGCCTTGTTCCAGGGATTTTTTCAACACGTATTTGGTTTGGGGCATGGGACCTTCGAAAGCGTCCACCAGAAGGAGTACGGCATCCACCATTTTCATAATCCGCTGCACTTCCCCGCCGAAATCCGCGTGTCCGGGTGTATCGACGATATTGATCTTATAATCCTTATAATACAAAGCAGCGTTTTTGGAGAAAATCGTAATGCCGCGTTCCCGTTCAATGTCATTGGAATCCATGATCCGTTCGGCCACTTTTTGGTTGTCCCGGAAGGCGCCGGTAAGCCTGAGAGCGGCGTCGATCAATGTTGTTTTGCCATGATCGACAAGGGCAACAATGGCTATATTTTTAAGTTTTTTCATTTTTATACTATTCCTCCGTTCGGTTGCGATTGGTAATTGCTCCTTCCCCTGGTTAGAAAATTTTATTTTAATAATAAGGATAAAGATTTCTATTGCCAATTAAAGTATAAGAAGGTATTATACCATACTTTCGGCGTGGAATCTATCGATGAAAAATAGCAGGGCGAAGTTTGAGGTAAATTGGCGCACCAAAAAAGGAGACATAAGGCTTTCCCGGCTTTCCAAAATTCACTTTTTGTTTGCATATTGAAAAGAAATATGTTATACTTGTACAAGTAACAAGACATGTGTGGAGGTTTAAATGAGAGTCGTTACTTTTAGCGAAGCCAGGAACAACTTAAAATCTGTCCTGGACCAGGTTGTCAATGATGCCGATTATACCGTCATTAAGCGCCGGGATGCAGAAGATGCGGTGATAATGTCTTTGGATACTTTTGATAGCTACCTGGAAACCTTTCATCTTTTAAAGTCTCCCGCCAATGCCGGGCATTTATCAAAATCGATTGACCAATATCAGCGAGGCCAGGTTCAAGAACGAGATTTGATTCATGAGTAGAAAGTTAGCCTGGACCGATGAAGCTTGGAAGGATTATCTCTTCTGGCAATCCCAGGATAAGAAAACTCTTAAGAGAATAAACAAACTTATCGATGACGCCAAACGGCATCCGTTTGACGGAATAGGAAAGCCCGAACCTTTAAGAGAAAACCTTTCCGGTTTTTGGTCTCGTCGAATCGATGATACCAACCGCCTGGTTTATGCTGTAAATAACGAATTTTTGACGGTCATCTCTTGCAGATATCATTATTAGGCTGTCCTCTTCCGATCCCATGACAGATGCGGAAATGGTCCCGGCAGATGTAAACATGGCTGCGGCAGGTGCAAACCTAGTCACGGCAGACGTAAACATGGCTACGGCAGATGTAAACATGCCTGCGGCAGGTGCAAACATGGTCACGGCAGATGTAAACATGGCCGCGGCAGATGTAAACATGGCCGCGGCAGACGTAAACATGGCTACGGCAGACGTAAACATGGTCGCGGCAGATGTAAACATGGCCGCGGCAGATGTAAACATGCCCACGGCAGACGTAAACATGGCTACGGCAGACGTAAACATGGCCACGGCAGATGTAAACATGGCCCCGGCAGTTTCAAACATGGCCCCGGCAGTTTCAAACATGGCCCCGGCAGATACCGAAACAACATTGATTCAAGCGGAAATGATGCGACAGCGTGGAAAAGCTTGAATTCGTTAATGAAACCACATATAATTCCCAGCAGTGCCCTGCGGGCAAATATTAAACCGCCTGCGGCGAAGCCAACATTCACCAATCACCAACACCAATCACCCCCGCCCGGAGACCATGAAAACTTTGCCACCAAGACACGCCAGTACAAGGCACCAAGAATTTTTTTTTAATAAACCCCTTGGTGTACCTTTGTGCCTTCGCACCTGCGTGCCTTTGTGGCTATTTTCATACCAGTCATATCCTAATTATAAATTAGAAATTTACTGGTGTCAATGAAATATTATCTTTGGTCACTGTTGCCATAAGTAGCGAAATCATCTCCAGCAAATCCGGTAGAGCAAGAAAGTTAAGGATAAATGTAATTATTAGAGGAAGTTGCCCCAAGGCCAGGGGAGCTTTATAAGACTCGGAAAATATTACCTTCATCCTGGGAAGGATATCCATGAAAATCCGTGTCAATCCGTGTAATCTGTGGACAGTAATTCTCATTTTGGCCTAGAAACAAGAAATTTCAATTGGGGCAGACACAGGGGCCTGCCCCTACATTGGGGAGATTCGCGATTCGTTCCTTGAATCCATTCCTGCCTGTTCGATTCGGCTTCTATTGAAAAGGGGGATATATGCTGTGCAACAGTCCAATCTTTTTTCAAAAAAAATATTCACCCTGGGTTGACATTCTTTATAAAGATGTGGTAGATTTAATTCTTCCGGTAAAACAATGGAACCGGTGATATACAGACAGAGAATAACTGGGTTTGTCAAGTATAAAGGGTGTAAGGTAAGGCCCATAGAGCGGAAGCTTATAAAATGAATCAATCGGCAGCAGGTAAACGTTGGATAGTGGAAGACAGATATGGTCACCCAATATATCTAACACAAGAACGATGGGATCATATCACTGCCGATACAAATCACCCTGAATTGAAAAGCTATGAAGAATATTTGAAAATAACTCTTAAAAAGGGACAACGACGGCAGGAGCCGCTCAATCCTAGAAAATACCGTTATTTGCATCGATTTGATGATCTCCCTGACGATATAAATTATATGGTTGTGATTGTATTATTTGGTTTTGATGTTGACGAAAAGGGCCAGACCATACCCAATAATTTTGTAGCAACAAGTTTCTTCAAACATATTTCTAAGAGGTGACAATATGGACATAGAGCCAATTTTTTCTTATGATAAAGAAGCTGATGTGTTGTATATTTCCTTTTTTCCAGGAGAAAAAGCAACTACAGCCGTAGAATTAACCGATAATATTTTACTGCGAATGAATCGGGCAGAAGGAAGAGCAATCGGCTTAACTTTAATGGATTTCTCCGTATTAGTTGAAATAACCAACCTTGGTCCCCGCAGTTTCCCCTTAACTGGATTAAATGACCTGGAGCCGGAGTGGCAAGACATGGTGATTGATGTTATTACGTCTCCCCCGGTAAACAAAATTTTGAAAGTTTCAGTTTATACGCAGGCATTAAACAATACAGTACCGATTGCACATGTGGAGAAACCATCAAGGGCGAATTTTGTTTATAATGCAGCTTAGCTTATAGGCTACTTAAGGTGGGAAGGGGTTGAGGGGCTAGGGCATTGGCCATTGGTCATTAACAATTGACCATTAACAAGTATCCATTTTCATCGATTGAATAAATCAAACATAAATCCGTGTTAATCCGTGTAATCTGTGGACCCCTTTTCCTTTTTTCACCGGGAATTGGGCAGGCACTATCATTTTTTTCATGGAAACTCAAAAAAGCACACTGCAGATTGGATTTTTAATGCAGAAAAGTCGCAATGCTGCGGTACATTTGTATTTTTCACTGCAAATAAATGGAAATGTAACGCTGCATTTGCGTTTTTGGTCGAAATAAATTGGAAATGTAACGAGATTTGCGGTTCTTTTCAGCCAAAAAATCGAGATGCAGCAAGGTTTGGGGTTGTTTTCCAATGAGAAATAGGGAATGCATTCGCACTATTACTCGGAGACTATGAAAATTCGGGCATTAATTTTAATTCGCGGCGCGCGCACCAATAAGTGCGCCGAGATATGGCCCTTAGGGGGCCGCACCGCGGCCTTTTCATGTCAGACAAGAAAAAACCAATTAAGGTTTACGCAGTGTTACAACAGACCTACGGGTATTTGAATGATTCCATCGGCCAGCATTGCTACTTCCTCACTATTATTGATCACAATTGCCAATGGGAGGTTATTTTCGGCGACAAATCTCTTTAATGACGCCAATTGACTCCTGTCCGTTTGAAGTCCGAATTTTATTTCGATGGGTAAAACACCGAAATCCCCCTGTATAATCATGTCCACTTCCGCTCCGTTTCGCGTTCTATAATAAAAATATTCCCACCCGGTCAACATGGTGGCTTCAAGTCCTTTAATGATCTCTTCAATGATGAACACTTCAAAATTTAATCCTACCCTGGGATACACCATGAGTTGATCGTTATTGCGAATCTTTTGTAAAAAATGAAGCAAGCCGGAGTCCCGAAATATACCTTTGGGCATTTTAAGGATGGACTTGGTGACGCTTTTTTCAAAACTGGGGACATTTCGCCATAAATAACTGCCGTGGGCAATATCCATATATTCTTTTACGGTTACTTCTGAAGTCTCCAGCGATCTGCCTAATTCAGAGCGATTGATGATGGTCCCGGACAACGACGATAACATCATGATAAATCGTCTGTATTTGGTTATGTCCAGCCTGGGGAACAATATCCTGATATCGCGTTGGGCATACGCCTGGAAATAGTTTTCCATCCAGGCCTGGCGAAATTCATCGCCGCCGTTAAGGGCGGGTTCCGGGTATCCCCCTTTTAAGAAAACGTCCATCACCCCTATATGGGAAATCTCTACCCGCAAACTCTTAAGATAATCCAGGGTAGACGATGATAAAGGAGTATCGAACATTTTATAAAAAGGGGATAAGGGTTTTTGGTAGAACTCGTTGAATTTCAGGGCGCCCAATTCCACGATAGCCA